>CAMVDF010000077.1 GCA_947166195.1 uncultured Lachnospiraceae bacterium | reverse complement strand
GCAGGTCGAGTCTTTCTTTGTCAGCCATTTATTTTCCTCTTACATCAGATTCATCCTGTCAGGCGATTTCATTTAAGTTGAGCAAAACCGATACATGGAAAGCTAAATTTACGGAGATCACTTCAACATGCCGATCCTTGCAAGTATCGTGTCAGCGATGCCTGCCGCGTCAAGCTTCAGCTCGCTCTTTAATATGTCGGGTTTGCCGTGTTCTATGTATTCGTCAGGCAAAGCGATGTTCAATATGTTCGTTTCAAGGCCGGCGCGGTTTGCAAAATCCAGCACCTTTTCGCCGTAACCGCCGCTTGCCACATTTTCCTCCATAGTCACGATGAGGTCGTGTCTTGTGGCTGCGATGCTTACCGCTTCCTCGTCGATGGGCTTTGCAAATCTGGCATTTATGAGTGAGCAGTAGTAGCCTTTTTCCTTGAGGATGCTTCTCACTTCCTCCGCGGTTTTGACCATGGAGCCCAGGGCAAAGAGGGCTATGCCTGCCTCGTCATAAATGACCTCGGCCCTGCCGTATTCTATGGGTGCGCGAAAATCCTTCAGACCGTCGTAGGCTTCTCCCCTGGGATACCTGATGGCGCAGGGCACGGAGATCTCCAGTGCAAATTTCATCATGTCCGAAAGTTCCCATTTGTTTTTGGGGACCATGATGTTCATGTTGGGTATGGACGAGAGGTAGGATATGTCAAAGATACCCTGGTGGGTCTCTCCGTCAGCCCCGACTATTCCTGCCCTGTCTATGGCAAATATCACAGGAAGGTTCTGGATGCATACATCGTGAAGTATCTGGTCGTAGGCTCTTTGCAGGAACGAGGAATAGATGGCCACCACCGGTCTCATGCCTCCCGCTGCCAGTCCTGCCGCAAAGGTCACGGCATGCTCCTCTGCTATGCCCACATCAAAGAACCTGTCGGGATAGATATTGCGGAATCTTTTCAGCCCCACTCCGTCCGGCATGGCTGCCGTGATGGCCACCACCTTGTCGTTCCTGGCTGCAAGCTTGATCATGACGGTTGAAAAGATGTCCGTATAATCTGCCTTTGTACGCTTCACCTTCGGAAGTCCCGTCTCTATCTCAAAGGGCACGGTGCCGTGGAACCGCGCCGGGTGCCTCTCTGCGGGATCGTATCCCCTGCCTTTTTTTGTCAGCACGTGGATCAGCACGCAGTGTCTGATGCGCTTTGCCTCCTCGATCAGCCTGCACATGGCCTTCACGTCGTGTCCGTTCACGGGTCCCAGATAGGTGATGCCCATGTCCTCAAAGAACATCCCGGGGACGATAAGCTGCTTGAAGGAGCTCTTGAAGCGTTTCAAGCTGTCAACCACCTTTTCACCCCTGAAGGGCATGTTTTTTAATAAAAACTTTTCCAGATCGAGTTTGAAATTCTGATAACCCTCCGCCGTCCTGATGGTCTGGAGGTAGTTTGATATGCCGCCCACATTTTCAGAGATGGACATATCGTTGTCGTTTAATATGATAATGAAGTCTGTCTTTAATTTCGAAGCGTTGTTCAGGGCTTCATATGCCATGCCTCCGGTGAGAGCCCCGTCTCCTATGACGGAGACCACATTATAACGCTCTCCCGCAAGATCCCTGGCTTTCACCAGTCCCAGTCCTGCCGATACAGAGGTGGAGGAATGTCCGGTCTCAAAGGGATCGCAGTCGCTCTCCCTCCTTTTGGGAAAGCCGCTCATGCCGCCGTATTTCCTGAGCATGTCAAAGTCATCCCGTCTGCCGGTCAGGATCTTGTGGGTATAGGACTGGTGTCCCACATCAAAGATGATCTTGTCCTCAGGCAGGGTCAGTGACAGGTGCAAAGCCATGGTAAGCTCCACCACGCCCAAATTTGAGCCCAGATGTCCGCCGTTCCGGCTGATCTTTTCGATCAGAAACTCCCTGATCTCCGAGGCCAGCTCGGGATAGTTTTCCGGATCGATGTTCTTTATGTCGTTTTCTTTGTTGATCTTTTCTATATACATATGTCTGTGGCGGGTCGTTTATTGTCTTTTATTATCTGTGGTCTGTCCTGAATTTTCTATGGTCTTTCCTGTATTATCTGTGATCTGTCCTGAATTTTTTGGCGGGTTTTCTCAGTCTCCCATTTCCTCAAGTTCGCTCAAGGTGCCGTTTTTTTCAAGGACCTTTACCTTTTTTTCAACGGCATCTATCTGTTTCCCGCAGTCCTTTAATACCTTCATGGCGCCCTCATATACCGCAAAGGCCTCCTCCAACGGGATGTCCTCATCCTCGATCTTTTCAAGCGCCTCGTCGAGATAATCAAAGGATTCCTCTATGGTCATCTTTTTAGTTTTCGACTTTTCTGACATCTGCGTAGACCTTTCCGTTTTTCATTATCAGCTTCAGGGTGTCATTTTCGTGAAGGTTTTTCACATCCTTCACCGGCTTTCCGTCTGCGCCCTCGACATAGGCGTATCCGCTCTTCAGCCTTCCCTGCGGGTCGGCACCTTTCAGCTTTTCTCTGTAAAGCTCATATCTTGATGTGTATCTCTGGAGCCGGAGCCCCATCGCTTTTATTATACTGTCATAATATCCGTCAAGTCTCAAGCGTCTTTCGTTCATGCGTCCCGCCGGGCTTTTGTTTTTGAGGCGGAGGGCGATGTTTTCAAGCCGCATCCTGTCGTTTCTGATCCTGCCCTGCATGGCAGATGACAGCGACAGGCGGTAGGAGCCGGTCTTTTCGGAAAACTCCGTATAATCAAAGACTGCCAGCTCTGCAGCCGCGGATGGTGTGGGAGCACGAAGATCCGCCACCAGGTCTGATATGGTAAAGTCAGTTTCGTGGCCAACCGCGGAAATGACCGGGGTTTTGCAGTCAAAGACAGCCTGGGCCACGATCTCTTCGTTGAAAGCCCACAGGTCCTCGATGGATCCGCCGCCGCGGCCGACTATGATGGTGTCAACGCCATAAGCGTCCAATGTCCTGATGCCCTCGGCTATGGTCTGCGCCGAGCCCTCGCCCTGGACCTTTGCCGGATATAGGATGATCTCTATGAAAGGATCCCGCCGCTTTGATATGTTGATGATGTCCCTGACAGCGGCTCCGGTCCTTGCAGTCACGACTCCCAGCCGGTTTATGAAGGCCGGGATCTCCTGCTTGTAGCCTGCATCAAACATCCCTCTTTCCTCGAGTTCCTCCTTTAATCTGAGGAATCTCTCGTAGAGTTCTCCGCTGCCTTCCGGTCTGATATCCGACGCGTATATCTGGTAGGCTCCCGTCTTTTCGTATACCCCGATGCTGCCCTCGACCACTACCTTCGTGCCGTCCTTCAGCCTGGTCTTCAGTTTGTAGGCGTATTGGGCGAACATGACTCCGGAAATGGCAGCCTTGTCATCTTTCAGTGTGAAATAAATATGTCCGGAAGGGTAATACTTGACATTTGAAAGCTCGCCCCTGATCTGAATGCTGCGCAGGAGAGCGTCTTTGCTTATGAGACCTTTTATATATGAATTGACCTGACTAACAGAATAAACAGTGCCCATGGTCGTTTTTTCTTTTTCGATCGGCAGGATCGGAGATCCGCCGTTATTATCCTGACCGGTGTTTTGCCGTTGTCTGCTTTGGACCGGCGTTTACTGATACCGGTGTTTGCTTTCAGTCGGCGAAATTGGCAAGGATGCCGTTTATAAAGGAACCGGCGCCGTCCTGTCCGTATTTTTTTGCCAGATTGACGGCTTCGTTTATCGCCACACCGGAGGGTATGTCCTCATCATATTTCAGTTCATAGACTGCAAGCCGCAGAACCGAGAGTTCGACTTTTCCGATACGGTCTATGCTCCAGCCGCTGCTGTGACCTTCGATCAGTTCATCGATTTTTTCCAGATTTTCACTGACACGGTTGAACCGCTCCTCGATAAACGCCGCGCTTTCCTCATCACAGGCTTCATCGGACTCTGTCAGATAGAGCCTTGCCTGCTCGGGCATATCCTTTGGGTCATTGAACTGTGACTCAAACAAGAGAACAAATACTTTTTCCCGAAGCCTGCTCCTGTTCAGCATATCCTATGCCCTGTCCTCCGTGTTCACACCGGCGATCCTGATATTCACATGGGTAACATCGAGTCCGGTCATGTTCTCTATGGCGCTCTTTATCTTTTCCTGAAGCTTTGCCGAGGTCTCCCTGACATTGTAGCCGTATTTGAGCCTGGCCACCAGATCCACGCGGACCATGTTGTTCACCACATCCACCCTGATGCCCTTTGGCTTGTTTGCTTTCACGGCATTCATGAGTCTGGTAGTATTTGCGGCCATATCATCAAAGCCCTCAACCTCACGGGCGGCAAGCATCGCGATGGATGCCACCACATCATCGGCTATCTTTACCTCGCCCATGCTTTTTGAATCAAGGGTAAATACCCTGCTTCCGTCTTCCTGAGTGTTTGTTTTTGAAGCCATTTGCATCCTCCGGATGTATTTGTATGTTTATCGTCATAACTGCTTTTTGTTTTGATGTCTGCCATAAACAATGTCTTTACAGTATAACACCGCAAAGGTCATATTTCAAGGAATACGGAACCTGACCGGAGCCGGAGAAAAAGGAGAAGGTGACAACGATCACTGCGGTTGTATCTGCTATGGAGAGGGCTGCGGTTTTACGTGTAACTGATTCAGGAGATAACACCCTGATGTGCCGTAAGCTCAGCCTCAAGGGGTCTTTTGCCGGTGAGCTCATATGACCGTTCGTCGGGCTGGGTTGAGCCGGCAAATACGGTGTACTCCCCGTCAAGCAGCTTTCTGCTTCCGTCCTCGAGGACAGATTCGAACTGCTTTTTGTCAAGCACGATCGCGACAGTCTTTGTATCACCCTTTTTGATAAAGGTGTTTGCAAAGCCCGCCAGAACGTGGTTCGGCTTTTCAAAAGCATCTCCGTTGTATTTTATGTAAACCTGAGTCACTTCTCGTGCGTCAAAGCCCCCCGTGTTCTCAATATCCACGGACACCCTGATCTTTTCATTGTCTTTTTCGACCTTCATGCTGCTGTATTCAAAGGTCGTATAGGAGAGCCCGAATCCGAAGGGATACCAGGGCTTTTCCTTTATGAACTTATAGGTTCTTCCGGCCATATGATAGTCGTCAAACTCCGGAAGTTTCCCGTCCTCGCGGTAAAAGGTGACGGGCAGTTTTGCAGAGGGCGATATCTCTCCAAAGAGGATCTCAGCCAGGGCGTCGCCGCCTCTCTGGCCGCTGTACCATGCCTGTATTATGGCGGATGCATCCTTTTCATACTCTGAAAGATCCAGGCTGCTGCCGCTGTTTAATACGATGACAGCGGGCTTCCCGACGGAAAACACCTCCTTTGCAAGCCTCCTCTGGGTCGGCGGCAGGAAGAGGTCCTTTTTGTCACCGGAAGCGTCGGAGTTTCCGGCATCGCCTTCTTCGCCTTCAAGGTCACGGTCAAGACCCAGACATAGTATCACCACATCAGAGTGCTTCGCACATGCCCTTGCCTCTCCATAATACTTGCCCTCTCTTGCCAGGTCGTCCTCCTTGTCCTTTAATATGTCGCTGCCCTGACTGTAATAAATGCGTATCTCATCACCTGCGGCTTTTCTGATACCGTCCAGATTTGTGACCCATTCGTCGGAATCTCCGTTATAATTGCCGGAAAGCGCCTTGCTGCTGTAGGCATTGGGACCTATGACGGCGATGTTTTTGATATTCTTTCTGTCAAGAGGCAGCAGTCCGTCGTTTTTCAAAAGCACTGCGGATCTTTCGGCAGCCTCGAGGGCCAGAGCCTTGTTTTCCTTTGTATTGGAAGCACTGAAATCTATGCTGTTGTAGCTGCAGTCTTTGTCAAACATACCCAGCTTGAACCTGGTGGTGTAGATCCTGACCGCCGCCCGTCTGATATCCTCCTCGGAGATAAGACCCTCCTGGTATGCATCCAGTATATAATCATAGGTACAGCCGCAGTTAAGGTCACAGCCTGCCTTGATGGCTGCAGCCGCAGATTCGGCCGGTGTCTTCGTATAATGAAAGCATTCGTGGAAATCCCTGACTGCCCAGCAGTCCGATACCACGTGTCCCTCAAATTTCCAGTCACCGCGGAGCTTCTTTTCCAGAAGCTCTTTGTTTGCGTTGCAGGGCTCACCGTGCACGCTGTTGTAAGCTCCCATGACAGCCTCGGCCTTTGCATCCTCCACCGCTGTCTCAAAAGCGGGAAGGTAGGTTTCCTCCAGATCCTTTTGTGTGGGCTTTGCATCAAAGCCGTGTCTGATACCCTCAGGTCCGGAATGTACGGCAAAATGCTTTGCGCAGGCCGCTATCTTCATATAACCTTTTTCATCTTTTTGCTGGAGTCCTTCTATAAAGGCATTTCCCATCCTGCCGGTAAGATACGGATCCTCTCCGTAAGTCTCATGCCCCCTGCCCCAGCGGGGATCGCGGAAGATATTGATGTTCGGGCTCCAGTAGGTGAGGCCTTTGTAGATGTCACGGTCTCCCTCTTCCCTGGACATGTTGTATTTTGCCCTGGCCTCCTCGGCGATCACCTTTGCCTCCTCAAAGAGAAAGTCCGGATCAAAGGTCGCAGCCATTCCTATGGCCTGGGGAAATACAGTGGCGATGCCTGCTCTGGCAACGCCGTGCAAAGCCTCGTTCCACCAGTTGTATTCCGGGATATCAAGCCTTTCTATGGCCGGAGAATTGTACAGAAGCTGGGATGCAGCCTCCTCTATGGTCATCTTTGAAACAAGTTCTTCTGCCTGCTTTCTGAAATCATTGTCGTTCATTCTGGCCTCCTGTTTTGCGGGTCACCGCTGTTTTGCCGCTGTTTATCAATATTTTTTCCGCTGTTTTTCAACGTTTTTCCGCTGTTTTCGATGTTGATCCTTCTCGTTACGCCTTATGCTGCTCCGGTCTTTTAAATAATAAGGTATTGTTGGTTGTTGCGGTAATGAGGTATTGTTGGTTGTTGCGGTTGACATAATCTTGCGTTGCGGTTTTCCGGTTTTTCGGAACGCCATTAACTTTATGTAAACCATTCTGATTTATGTTAACGACTTCCATGTTGTGCCCGCTTGTTTACGGGGTTGTGCAAACACGCTTTGTTTTATGTCAACTTCAGGTCAGTAGGACCGACAGGGTCAGTTCCTCCCTGTTTCTCACATATCGCGCCTTTCCGTTGCCTTTCAGGTACCTGAACACATTCCCTTCCGTAAAGAGAAACTCATCCAGATCATCATATACCTTTCTGTCAGCACACCTGACTGTCAGTATCTCTTCATTATCCATATAGGCGCGGTCAAAGACTTCGCGGAGCTTGTCGTGATCCTCCTCGGTAAAGTATCTGCCCTCCCTGACGAAATAGTAGGCATCCAGGCTGTCGCATACGGGAAGCTCTACTATGCTGTCTACGGTATGATTTACCTTTATCAGGTCATCGGATGCTCCAAGGAATACATAATCCTTCATGGCACCGTCCGTACCCTCGGCTGAATTCCTGTAGGAGGTATCTCCCCATGTTATGTCAACATGACAATAGGTGCCGTCAAGCCTCATCAGGTTCCATGCATGGTTCTCTCCCCCGGCATTTCCGTATACTATGGTACAGAACACGCCAAGTTCATCCGCCAGATACTTGGCTGCCATGGCATAACCCTGGCAGACGCTTTTATTATCTACGAATACCGAGCAGATGTTCTGGCTGTTTTCGGACTCAAGATCATACTCGGTGTTCTCCACCAGATAATCAAAGATGTATTTTGCCTTTGAATACTCATCCGGAAGATCCGGCATATCCGCCACAAATTTGTTTACATAACTATCAATGGCATCCTCTTTTTCCAGGATCTCCCTGCCGGTCATGGTGTACCTTGGGCTGAAGGAAATGCTTTCAAGCTCGCCGTTTACAAGGGTTCTCGTCATCTTGTAGCCATCGGTATAAAAGAAATCCGGATTGTCTATCATCACGCAGTTGAAACATTTGTCTATCTCGTCAACATCAAGCGAGGATGTCATGGTCTCTTCGGCCATGCTCTGGATCGCCCGGTAAATCTCGACATATACTCTTTTTTCGTGGCCTGACAGCTTTGAAAACGCATATTTTGAATCCCCGAACAGCGAAATATCACGGGTTCTTGATCCTATCTTTTCGCGCGCACCCTCATCCGCGGCATCCACCGGGTCAGGCTCTGCTTCCTCAAGTTTTACTCCTACAGCCTTCAGCTCCTCTTCGGTTATCTGGGATATATCACCGGATCCGGCCGAAATGAACACATCATTGATGCTCCGGTTCATGCCCATTTCCGACACACTGTCCTCAAATCCGTCCGCAAGCCCGCTTAAAGGATCCGTTTCCTCATGTTCACTGCCCGTTTCTTTCAGATCCTCTATGTCGCCGACGGTGGTTTTGAGCTCATCCAAAAGGTCTACATAATCCATCGAGCAGCCTGATGAAAGCGCCAGAGGCAGTATCAGAGCCAGCGCCGCAAGCCTATTCTTTTGAAATGAGAGTCTCCCCGCTTTTCTCATTCTTCATTGAATTCCTCCAGAATCAGACCTTCGTTCCTGTCGAGTGTCATGCCTATGCTCCAGGCATTCACAAACAGAAGCAGGGGATTTCCTTTAAGATCATTTATCTTTTTCATATCTGAAGTGCCGTTTATCTTTTCAAGGTCCACATCCTTGTTTTTGATCCACCTTATATGCTCATAGGGAAGCTGTTCAAGTCTTATGTCTACTCCGTATTCATTCTTCAGTCTGTATTGTAAAACTTCAAACTGGAGAACACCTACAACTCCCACGATTATCTCTTCCATGCCGCCCTGCGGCTCCTGGAAGATCTGGATCGCGCCTTCCTGCGCTATCTGCATGACACCCTTGACGAATTGTTTGCGTTTCATGGTATCGATCTGCCTCACCCTTGCAAAGTGTTCAGGCGCAAAAGTAGGTATACCGCTGTACCTGAATTTGTCTCCGGGCATGCAAAGAGTATCTCCTATCGAATATATGCCCGGATCAAAGATTCCTATGATGTCACCCGCATAGGCCTCGGTCACCATATGCCTGTCGTCGGCCATCATCTGCTGGGGCTGTGACAGCCTGACCATCTTTTCTCCCTGTACATGGTAAACATCCATTCCGGCTTCAAATTTCCCCGAGCATATGCGCATGAAGGCCACCCTGTCGCGGTGTGCCTTGTTCATGTTTGCCTGGATCTTGAAAACGAAGGCAGAAAAAGGCCTTTCTATGG
>CAMVDF010000076.1 GCA_947166195.1 uncultured Lachnospiraceae bacterium | reverse complement strand
CTCCTCCGTAACCTCCGGATCGGCGCCTTCCTCGGCATAGATCCTTGCACCTGTTCCGAAAGGCATCACCGATGTAAACACGGCTGCTGCCAGCAGCATTGCCTTTATTCTTGTTGATAAACTGCTTCCTCTCATATGATCTCCCTCACTCTGATATATATAAACTGATATTGTGAATTTTCGGTGAAATACGGTTTTTCATGCCTCGTCGATCGCTTTTCCTATGTCGGATCTGCAATACTTGTTGTCAAACTCTATCCACTTCACGGCTTCATAGGCATTGGCACGTGCTTTTTTCAGAGTTTCTCCCTTTGCCGTCACGCCAAGCACCCTGCCGCCGTTAGTCACTATCCCCTTTGTGGTCTTTTTTGTCCCCGCATGGAAACAGTAGTATCCGTCCCTGTCATCAAAACTTTCAAGGCCCTTTATCACAAAGCCTCTTTCGTATTTCAGAGGATAGCCCTTTGAGGCCAGCACCACGCATACGGCTGCATTGTCCTCAAATTCCAGCTTCAGCTTTGAAAGTGTTCCGTCTATGCAGGCTTCACAGACATCTATGATATCATTTTTCATCCTCGGAAGCACCACCTGTGCCTCGGGATCTCCGAACCTTGCGTTGTACTCAAGTACCTTTGGCCCGTCCTTTGTGAGCATCAGTCCGAAAAAGATGACACCCTTGAAGGGTCTGCCCTCAGCAGCCATTGCATCCACCGTGGGCTTATAAATGTATTTTTTGCAGAAATCGTCCACTTTCTTTGTATAGAAGGGAGACGGCGAAAAGGTTCCCATCCCTCCCGTATTGAGACCCTCATCATTATCAAGGGCTCTTTTGTGATCCTGTGCAGAGCTCATGACCTTGATGGTCTTTCCGTCACAGAATGTCAAAACCGAAACCTCGCGTCCCTCGAGGAATTCCTCGATGACGACCTTGTTTCCCGCCGTACCGAACTTTTTGTCAAGCATTATCTCCTTGATGCCGTTTCTGGCTTCATCAAGGGTATTGCAGATGAGGACTCCCTTTCCCAGTGCGAGTCCGTCTGCCTTTAGTACAGTGGGAAATTTTGCGCTGTCCAGGTATTTGAGCGCATCGGCCGCATTGTCAAAGGTGGCATACTGCGCAGTGGGGATATCGTACTTTTTCATCAGTTCCTTTGAAAAAGCCTTTGATCCCTCGATGACCGCCGCATTTCTCCTGGGTCCGAAGGCACGGATACCGGCATCCTCCAGGGCATCCACAAGTCCCCCCACCAGAGGATCGTCCGGACCGACTATGACCAGATCCACCTTTTTTTCCTTTGCATGAAATACGATCTTGTCAAACTCCATCGCCTTGATGTCGGTGCATTCGGCTATACGGGCGATACCGGCATTTCCGGGACAGCAGTATATCTTTTCGACCTTCGGGCTTTTGCTGACTGCAAGTGCTATGGCGTGCTCCCTGCCTCCGCTGCCCACTATGAGGACCTTCATTCATTCACCTCCGATAACGGTCTTATTATCCGTAACCTTTACCCTTCCCTTTGCGATGAGATCTATCGCCTTTGGAAGGATCTTCCATTCAGCCTGCTCCATCACTCTTTTCTGGAGTGTTTCCGGGGTGTCGTCTTCGAGCACTTCCACGGCCTTTTGCAATATGATCGGTCCCGTATCGCACCCGCTGTCTACAAAATGCACCGTGGCTCCGGTCAGCTTCACTCCTCTTTTCAAAACCTCTTCATGGACCTTCAGTCCATAGTATCCCTTCCCGCAGAAGGAGGGGATGAGGCTTGGATGTATGTTTATGATGCGGTTTTCGTATGCCTTTATGATGCCCTCCGGAAGTACCGTCATGAAGCCCGCAAGGACGATGAGGTCAGTCCCGGAACCGTCCTGCCCGCCCAGGGCATCAAGCATCTTTTTTTCGTACCCGGCAATATCGGCGCATTCCTTCCTGCTTATCACGCAGGTTTTGATCCCGGCATCTGCCGCTCTTTTGAGAGCATAGGCATCAGCCCTGCTGCTGATCACAAGCCCTATGCGGGCATTCTCTACCGTGCCGTCGTTTATGGCATTTATTATGGCCTGGAGGTTTGTCCCTCCTCCGGATACGAGAACCGTGATATTCAGCATAATTCGATGCCCTTTTTGCCTTTGTCGGAAACAGAACCGACGATATACGCCTTTTCGCCTGCCTCCTCTATCGCGGCTCTGATACCCTCCGCATCCTTCGGATCAACGGCCAGCAGCATTCCCAGGCCCATGTTAAAGGTATTGTACATCATGTGCTCCTCTATACCGCCGTCCTTTTGTATCATGTCAAAGATGGGAGGCACGGGATAGGAATCCTTTTTCACCTGCGCGGTGATGCCTTCCGGCAGCATCCTGGGTATGTTTTCAAAGAAGCCGCCGCCTGTGATGTGCGAGCAGCCCTTCACCCTGTATCCCGCTGTCTTTATGCTCTTTAACGCCTTTGTGTATATCTTTGTCGGTGTCAGCAGTGTATCGCCCAGAGATGCACCCAGTCCGTCGTAATACCTGTTCAGGTTTTCCTCCTTCATGGTGAAGACCTTTCTCACCAGGGAAAAGCCGTTGCTGTGTACTCCGCTTGATGCGATGCCTATGAGGGTATCACCGTCTTTGATACTGCTTCCGTCGATGATATCCTTTCTGTCGGCAGCTCCGACGGCAAAGCCCGCCAGATCGTACTCATCCTCGGGCATCAGTCCGGGATGCTCGGCAGTCTCTCCTCCGATGAGCGCCGCACCGGCCATTTTGCAGCCCGCTGCCACGCCCTCTACTATCTTTGCGATCTTTTCGGGGATGTTTTTTCCGCAGGCAATATAATCAAGAAAGAACAAAGGCTCTCCGCCCGAACAGGAAATGTCATTGACACACATGGCAACGCAGTCGATGCCCACGGTATCATGCCTGTCAAGGATGAATGCTATCTTGATCTTGGTCCCCACTCCGTCAGTACCCGAAAGCAGGACGGGATCTTCCATGTCTTTTATCTTTTTCAGGTCAAATGCCCCGGAAAAGCCTCCCAGGCCTCCGATCACCTCTTCCCTTTTGGTGGACTCCACAAACCCTTTTATCAGTTCCACGGATCTGTAGCCTGCCTCTACGTCGACACCTGCACTCTTGTAATCCATAAATCTCCTCATTTACGGGAAATGTATTCCCTGTATCCGATATCCTTCAACTTCTCATCCTTTGCGACAACTTCTTCCTTTTGCTTTTCGGAAAACTCCTTCAACTTTGCAAGAAGCCCGGGATCTTCGATGGCAAGCATCTTTGCCGCCATGATACCCGCATTTTTCCCGCCGTCTATGGCCATGGTCGCAACCGGGATTCCCGGAGGCATCTGCACTATGGAGTACAGCGCATCCTCTCCCGAAAGAGACTTTGATCTCAACGGCACTCCTATGACAGGAAGCGGAAAGAGGGCAGCGCTCATACCCGGCAGGTGGGCAGCCATGCCGGCTCCCGCGATCACAACCTTCACGCCCTTTTCCTCAAGGCCCTCAGCCCATTTGAAAAACACATCAGGCTCCCTGTGAGCCGATATGATGTTCATCTCGTATTCTATTCCGAATCCCTCCAGGACCGCTGCCGCTTTTGACATCACATCCAGATCGGAATCCGAGCCCATGACTATAGCAACCTTTGCCATCTGCGTCTCCTCAAAACAGTATCTATGTATAATAAAACCAACAATCTATTATACTTTTATATCATTATCTTATCAAGCGGAACATTGAGTTCCTCAGTTCCCTCCACGGCAAAACGGCCATCCTTTATTATATAATGGCGCGTCCCCTCCTCATCGACGGATGCTATATGGCAAAGCTCCTCGTAAGGAATGGTCACATCCGTGTGGCAGTTGAAATATGCCTTCACCGGATCCTCCTGCCTGTATTTTTTCGTATGCTCGTTGTCCTTTGAGATGATCTCCCTTCCGTCGGGGTTGTATACCTTCACATCCTCCTCCCTGCTGTAGCAGGTGTCTCCGAAGGCAAAGTGCGGACCCGTCTTTTCGGCTATCAATATGGGCAGTTTGGAAAAAATATCATATGTTTTCGCCACGGCATAGGCCGTGGTGTTTGTTCCGACGGCAAACTCGCCAACCGGGAGGGTATCGTGTCCGTGAAGGATGTTCTCCTCAATATAACGCCTGTTCTCTTCCTGCGTTTCAAAGTTGGAACAGCTGTAATCCTTCACAAAACCGTCCTCTATCACAAATTTCAGATCCCTGAACATGAGGCCGAAGAGATAGACCTGTGATACATGCAGGACTCCGGTGGTCCCGGCCAGGGCAGGCGAGGTGAATACCTCTCCCACGGGGATATTTACATCCGCGACGCAGTTTTCAAATACGGTCTGCTTTTCGGGATCACTCATTTCCGTCAGGGATACCTTTATATCCGTCTCATTGCCGTCCTTTCCCTTTACCTCCACAAACCGTCCTTTTTCAAGGGTTTTTATTATCTCCTGCTGGATCCTCAGATATTTTTCATAGGGCAGGGTGTTGATACGGACCGTCTCTTTGAAGATTTCCTCAAAATCCTTTCCTATCGCCGGTATGGGATAGGAAATGATGGTATAGGATATCTCATCTGCGGGGATGTATTCGTCCGAAAGCTTTGCGCTCCTTGAGGCAAGCTCGGTCTGAAGGGCTTTTTGCTCCCTTGAAAGAGAAAAACTATCATTTTTAATTTTGGGAGTAAATTCCTTTTCGCCGAAACGCTCCATCCGGGCGGGACCCGCATAAACAGCCGCCTTTTCCCTGTTTTTCTCATAGGCATTTCTCAATGCCTCAAGCTTTCTCTCAACAAAAGCCCTGTCAAGGAAAAGCGCACTGTCCTCCCTGTGGTCAAAATCCATCTGCTCGTTCACGGCCTCTCCATAATAACCGATCTTTCTCAGTCCGCTCTTTGCCGCAGGATGAAGGGCATGCCTGTACACCGTGACATCAAGGCCCAGTTTATCGAAGCTTTCGATCTCCGCTCTGACAAGTCTTTCAAAGCCCAGATTGTATGTGATGCCTACCGTTTTCTTTTTCGTGATATCCTTTCCCGTGGAAACAAAGCCCTTTCTGAAGCCTTCCGTAAAGGTATCCGCCATCATCCTTATCTCTTCTTCGGGAAGGGAGTTCAGAAAAGCCGCTGTCTGTCTCGTATCCTCATTTACATATTCACCGAAGGCATCAAGATATGACAGGTCTGAAAGATCGGAGTCTTTTATTATCCGGAGCGCAAAATCATTTGAGCTGTCCACTTGGGATGCTATCCTTTTTTCCATGGTCTCATCCAGATAATCAAAGACATAGCGGTAAAGGATATCTTTGATCAGACTGCATCTTTGTGCAGGATCCTCGCCATCCTCCCGCATCTGAAGGAAGGTGCCGTAGATTTCAAGGAAGACCTCGTTTATCTTTGTGATCTCCTCAATATCCCCCTCAGCCCTGAAGGGCAGGATATTTGCAAGCTCATATGCAAGAAAAGACAGTAGCCTTCCCAATTCCTTTCCAAAGGTCTTTGCGGCATATTCGGGATTTGTATAGGATCCCTCATATTTTTCGGGAAGCAGGTCCTCATATGTCCCTTTACACAAAAAAGTGGCGCACCATCTGAAGTATGCGCCGAAGGGTTCCGGGAGGAGCTCCTCATCCGTCACCGCCCTGATCCTCTCCGAGGACAGTTCGTATCTTTCCTTTATTATCTCATCCATAATACATCCGACTCCTGTAGTATCGGGAAATCCGGCTCACAGTCCCGCCAGCAATCCGGCGTAGAGCACAAAGCTCCAGGCTATGGCGCATAGAACAGAAAGCGCAAAACCCAGCCTGGGAAAAAACTCAAACTTATCCTTTTCCATGAGGGCGAGTATCCCGAGAGCGATCCCCGCAAAACAAAAAACAAAGGCAACAAAACCGGCTGCACCCATGCGGTCTCCGGCCTGTCCCCCGTTTTTTATCACTCCGGTGAGCACCGCCGCAAGACCGGCGGTCGACAAAACCGCGCAGACAGTGGACATGATCCCCTTTGAAGAGCGGCTTTTGCTGGTGAATCTGTACTCTCTGCGTTTTCTGAATGACGTGATCAAAAAAGTAACCCCGAACGGTTCTGCAAAAGCTTTGAACCGCTTATGATGAGCAGGATCCCCGTGATAACGCCCACGGTTATGGTAATGATTCCTATGGTGAGGGCTGCTACGCCGCCAAATCCCATAAACCTGTATGCTTTCTCATTTCCTTCGTTCATTATTTCACTCCATATTGTTCGTAGTAATCACTGATGGCTTTTTTGAGGGTTTCGTCGAGTATCATTTTGCCGTCGATCTCGTTTTGTCCCAGATACTCGACTACATCGGACATGGTAACGATGGATGCGGTCTTTATCCCGTACTCCGATTCGATCTCGGCAAGCGCACTCTTTTCACCTTTTCCGCGCTCCTGCCTGTCAACCGAGACACACAGTCCCGCGCACTGTGCGCCAAAGGATTTCAGGATCGGCATGGTCTCCGCAATGGATGTTCCTGCTGTGGTCACATCCTCTATAATAAGGACCTTCGAACCTTCTTCTATTGGCGTTCCCAGCAGTATCCCTTTGTCACCGTGATCCTTGATCTCCTTACGGTTTGAGGAATATCCGATATCCTTTCCGTATTCCTTTGATATCTCCATGGCCGTTGCCACTGAAAGCGGTATTCCCTTGTAGGCCGGTCCGAAAAGTATGTCAAAATCAAAACCGAAATGATCGTTTATCGCCTTTGCATAATAAGAACCAAGCCTTGCAAGCTGGCTTCCCGTCCTGTAAAAGCCCGTATTAATGAAAAACGGGGTATTCCTTCCGCTTTTCGTAACGAAATCCCCGAATCTCAAAACATTGCAATCAAGCATGAACCTGATGAATTCCTGTTTATATGCTTCCATCCGTTTATCACCTTCCCAATGCTTCGTTTATATCCTTTATCATGTCAACTACGGCAGCCCTTGCGGCATCCGCAAATTCCCTTTCGCCAAACCTGTCCTTATAGGGTGCTTTTGTATATGCCGCTATGATGCCCCTTGAAGAATTGACTATCGCTCCGTTTTTCTCATCATCAAAGAAGCCTGCCAGGTCTTTTCCCGTTGCCCCCTGTGCTCCGTAGCCCGGCACCAGGATAAAGGTATGAGGCATGAGTTTCCTCAAAGCCGCGCCCTGCTCCGGATAGGTGGCTCCGACCACTGCGCCCACGTTGCTGTAGTTTCCTTCGAGGGTATCCGCGCCCCACTCCTCAACCTTTGCAGCCACATGCTCATAGAGCGGTTTTCCGTCTATGATCCTGTCCTGGAACTCACCGCTTGAAGGATTTGAGGTCTTGACCAGCACAAATATACCCCTGTCATTTTCTTTGCACACCTTCACAAAGGGCAGCACTCCGTCACTTCCCAGATACGGATTCACGGTTGCCATATCCTCATTAAAGGGAAGGAATTCATTCTCTCCCAGCCTTATCTTTCCGATATGGCCTGCCGCATAAGCCTCCGAGGTCGATCCGATGTCACCTCTTTTGACGTCGCCGATGACTATGAGCCCTTTTTCATGACAGTAATCTATGGTCTTTTTGTAGGCCTTGATCCCCGGGATACCAAACTGCTCGTACATTGCAGACTGGGGCTTCACCGCCGGTATCAGGTCGTATATATTATCGATGATCTTTTTGTTGAACTTCCAGACCGCCTTTGCGGCGCCCTCAAGTCCTTCGCCCTTTTCGGCAAAAGCCTTTTCCTTCAGGAAACCGGGTACAAAGGCAAGGTTCGGATCAAGCCCAACGACTACCGGTGCATTCTTTTTTTCTATCGCATCATATAGTCTTCCTATCATCAGACGGTCACCGCCAGTTCCTCATTTACAAACTTCTTTATGGCGGAGGCGTTTGAAACCTTTTTCACTCCGTCCTTTGATACCAGCACCAGCGTCGGCGCCTGCATCACTCCGTATTTCTTTGTCAGCTCCACATTCTCCTCCGCATCGATCTCAACATATTTGAAATCGGCGAGAAGCTTTTTGACCAGTTTGCAGTTCGGACAGGTCTTTGTGGTGAAAAGATAGGTGATGTTCTCCACCGGTTCTATCTCAACGCTCACATCCTCACTGCCGTCAAGCCCCTGCTTTTTTGAAAGGGTCACCATGCTGGTGGTAGGTTTTTTCAGGCAGCTGGCCTCAATGTCATAGAGCTTCCTGTCCTCGTACTCCTGAGCCTTGCCGTCGTTCCAGTTCTGCACAGGCCTGTAATATCCCGTGATCCTGCTGTATACCTCGGTCGCCTTGCCGCAGTGCGGGCAAACCTTCTGCTCTCCTGCCAGATACCCGTGTTCACGACAGATCGAGTATACGGGAGACAGGGTATAATAAGGGAGCTTGTAGTTGTCCGATATAGTCTTGACCAGATTGGCTGCAGCCTTCCAGTCGGGAAGCTTTTCTCCGAGGAATGCATGGAATACCGTTCCCGATGTGTACAGCGTCTGAAGCTCATCCTGAATGTCAAGGGCATCAAAGATGTCGCTGGTATATCCGACGGGCAGGTGGGACGAATTTGTATAATAAGGAGTCTCTCCCGGCTTTCCTGCAGTCTTGATGTTGGGGAACTGCTTCCTGTCATGCTTTGCAAGCCTGTAAGCCGTACTCTCTGCAGGTGTTGCCTCCAGATTATAGAGATCCCCGTATTTTTCCTGATAATCCTTGAGTCTCTCTCTCATGTGATTCAGGACCTTCTTTGTGAATTCCTGGGTCTTCTTTGAAGTCAGATCCTCTCTGAGCCAATTGGCATTGAGGCCCACCTCGTTCATTCCCACAAGACCAATGGTGCTGAAGTGGTTGCCAAAGGTTCCCAGATATCTCTTTGTATAGGGATAGAGTCCTTCATTCAAAAGCTTTGTAACCACATCCCTTTTTACCTTGAGCGACCTTGCGGCCACATCCATCATGTGGTTCAGTCTCCTGAAGAAATCATCCTCGTTTGCCGAAAGATAAGCGATCCTGGGCATATTGATGGTCACGACTCCGATGGAACCCGTTGATTCACCCGATCCGAAATATCCGCCGCTCTTCTTGCGCAGCTCTCTCAGATCCAGTCTCAGTCTGCAGCACATGGAGCGGATGTCTGACGGCTCCATGTCGGAATTTACATAGTTTGAAAAATAAGGTGTTCCGTATTTGCTGGTCATTTCAAACAAAAGCCTGTTGTTTTCCGTATCGGACCAGTCAAAGTCCTTTGTTATGGAATATGTGGGTATGGGATACTGGAATCCCCTGCCGTTGGCATCGCCCTCGATCATGGTCTCGATGAAGG
>CAMVDF010000075.1 GCA_947166195.1 uncultured Lachnospiraceae bacterium | reverse complement strand
ACAGACAAACATCAGCTATCTGATTGCGGGTGCCCTCGGATTTGTCGTTTCTGCCCGGGTGCTGGAGCTTGGCGTGCATTATTTCTGCATCCTTGCGGATAATCCTGTCTCCCGGTTCATTAACGGAAGCACGGCTACCTATGTGCTTTACGGAACCATCATGGCAGGAGTTTTCGAAGAATGCGGTCGGTTTATAGTCATGAAATACATCATGAAAAAGAACCGCACACGTGAAAATTCGGTTCTGTACGGTATCGGCCACGGCGGGGTAGAGATAATTGCCGTGCTGCTCCCCGGTATGATCAGTTTTCTGGTCATAGCTGTCATGTTGTCAACCGGTGATATGACAACTGCGCTTGGAACCCTTGGTATCACAGAGGAAAATGCAGCCGCTGCGCTTTCATCTGTTCAGGCAGCTGCCGCATTCGACTATGGGATGATGGCTGCGAATGTCATAGAGCGCATTTTGGCGATGCTTTTACATATCGGTCTGACGGTTATCGTATATTATGGTATCACCCGGGCAAAGAAGAGCTGTCTGCCTGCTGCCATAGGACTTCATATGCTGATGGATCTTTTTGCCGCACTCTACCAGAGGAACGTGGTGCCGCTCTGGTCGGTTGAAGTCTGGGCTGCGCTTGTCACCGCAGGAGTTGTTATGATCACAATAAAACTTTACAGACAGATGGAGGCTGCTCCTGAAAAGATCGTAAGAAGTAAAAACGAATCCCGGGATCAGGAAGAAAAGTGGAGGGGTAATACGACAGAACATGAATAAAACGGAACTGCAAAAGAAATTGTACAGTCTTCAGGATCTGAAATATCGTGATATGCAGATAAAGATAATACCTTCGACAGACCCCGAAACCGTGATCGGAGTGAGGACTCCCGAACTCAGGACCATTGCAAAAGAAATGGTGAAAGCCGGAGATTTCATGGATTTTCTTGAAGATCTGCCTCACAGGTATTTTGAGGAAAACCAGCTGCACGCTTTTATTATATCAGGGATGAAAGATCTGAAAGAATGTATGGAGGAACTGGAGAAGTTTCTCCCGTATGTGGATAACTGGGCCACATGTGACCAGATGTCTCCGAAGATCTTCAAAAAGCACAAAGCAGAGCTTTTGTCACACATAAAGGACTGGCTTGGCTCGGACAGGACATATACCGTGAGGTTCGGGATCGGAATGTTGATGGAGCATTTTCTCGATGGTGACTATGATCCCGTTTATCCCGAAATGGTCGCAAAACTCAGGAGTGATGAGTATTACGTCAATATGATGATCGCCTGGTATTTTGCAACGGCGCTTGCAAAGCAGTATGAAAGCATCCTGCCGTTTATTGAGGAAAAAAGGCTTGATGTCTGGACGCATAATAAAACCATTCAGAAAAGCATCGAAAGTTTCAGGATAACGGATGAACAGAAAAAATATCTGAAATCGCTGAAAACTGCCCGTTGACACAGCCTCAAAAAGAAAAAGAAAAGAGATTCCTACGGGGGCAGCCCGGCTTTTAACAATGACCTGGGGATCGCAGGAAACGGATATTTTGACGGAACGCTCCTGAAGGATGGATATGAAGGAAGGATGATCTTTTGATGAATCTGATAGAGGAAGCCATAATATATGCAACGACCCTTCATCAGGGAAAGGTGCGCAAGGTGGAAAAGATCCCTGCGATCCTGCACCCGCTGGAGGTGGCACAGATACTGGCGACGATGACGGACGACAGCGAGGTCATCGCGGCCGGTGTTTTGCATGATGTGGTGGAGGATACGGCCGGAACGTTAGAGGAGATCAAAAAGCGCTTCGGAGAGCGTGTCGCCCTGCTTGTGGAGTCTGAAACGGAGCCTGTTTTTCTGCAGGAGGACAGGAAGGAAAGCTGGAAAAAACGAAAGGAGCTTTCTCTTCAGAAGCTGAAAAACGGCACGGATCCGGGGATCAAAATGCTCTGGCTTGCAGACAAGCTGGCAAATATCAGGTCGGTAGCAAGGGAATACAGTGAAAGCGGGGAAAAGGTCTGGTCCTATTTCAACCAGAAGGATCCTATGATGCACCTTTGGTATTACCGCACTGTTGCGGAACTGACTGAGCTTGAACTGAACAGGACGGGTGCCTACAAGGAACTGATCAAGCATATCAATTTCATCTGGCCCCATACCTTTGATTCAGAAAAAACAAAATACAAAAAATACAAAGAGGTAAGCCTTGAAGGGTGTAGGAAGCTCGGCAGCGGAAAAAAAGGCGATGTGTACCGCTACAATGATGAGCTCATATTAAAGGTCTATAATAAAAACAACACCTACGCGGATGTGGAGCGTGAGATCAGCCAGAGCAGAAAGGCTTTTGTCCTGGGCATTCCCACGGCGATATCCTTTGGGATAGTTTCCGTCGGAGAAAGATACGGAGCGATGTTTGAACTGCTTGATGCGGAAACCCTCACGGAATGTATCAGGAGGGATGTTTCCCAAACGGAGTTCTACGCCGGTATCATGGCAGACCTTGCCCGTCAGATCCACGCTGTGACCGTAAAGGCAGAGGAAGGCTTTCCGGATGCGCGGGAAAGAGTGAAACGGCATATCGAAAACGGTATCGGGTGCTTTGACGGCAGACTGGCGGAAAAGTGCAAAAAGCTCGTGGAAGAGATTCCTGATACTGACCATCTCATTCACGGGGATTTCCATACAAACAATGTGTTCCTGCAAAATTTTGAACCCATACTTATTGACATGGACCGGATCTCAAGAGGTGATCCCGTCATAGAACTGGGGGACATGTGTCTTTATTATGCATCTTCTGACGGGATGGATCAGGATATGCCCGATCCTTATCTGGGAGTTTCCTTTGGGATCTGCAGGCGTTTTTTTGACGGCTTCCTTGAAAGCTACCTGGGGACGGATGATCCGGAAAGGCTTTGCAGGGTGTATGACAGGGCGAAGCTTCTGGGAAACATCCGGCTGATCCACAGGATGTGTAAAAACGAGGTCCCTTCGGATGAGGAAAAAGAACGGGTGAAGAGGCTGCTTGACGAGGTATCTGTGCTTGCGGACAGGGTCGGCCGGCTCGGGATGTCATAGTATGAATTTATTGGACTCATTTTGTTGAAAAACAGCGAAAACTTGCACATAATTTAAAACATTGGATAGTCGATAGGGGTATCCGTTCTGATATAATTTATGAAAAGTATCGTTTAATACGATACTTTTTTTCAGTTAATCACAGGAGGGAAATATTGATGAGAACAAAGAAAAAAATGACACTTACGGCGGTGCTCCTGCTGATAGGGTTTGTACCTTTGATCCTTTCGGGTGTGATCACCTGTTTCATCGCAGCTTCAGAGATCTCAACCAATCTGGAGGAGGCAACCTTTGAAAAGCTCAGGGTTACCGCTGACGGGCTGCACAAGTATTACCAGTATGATCTTGAACAGGGAAATGAGATTCCCTATGAGCACGACTATGTTGACATGATGAAGGATGAGGATATCTCCATGACGGTCTTTGTCGGGGATACGAGATATATGACCTCCCTTCCCGGAGACAAGGACGGCAGAAATGAGGGAACAAAGATGGATGCCGCCATCTGGGCAAAGGTCCAGGCGGGAGAAGACGTTCAGTCCAAGGGCGTGAATATCGGCGGCAGGGACTTTTTCGTTTATTATACTCCGCTGTACGGTCAGGGAAAGCAGGTAGTAGGCGCAGCCTGGGCAGGAGAGCCTGAAGCTGATGTGGAGGCGAGCATCGCAAAGGTTGTCACGATAATGGTTATCGTGGTTGTCGTTGTCACCATCATCTTTGGTGTCATCATCTTCCTGGTATCAAAGGCTGTGGTTTCATCCATAGGAGCGGTCATATCGGATGTGGACAG
Organism: uncultured Lachnospiraceae bacterium; assembly: GCA_947166195.1. Classification (GTDB taxonomy): domain Bacteria; phylum Bacillota; class Clostridia; order Lachnospirales; family Lachnospiraceae; genus NK4A144. The sequence continues at coordinate 5,798 of CAMVDF010000075.1, read as the reverse complement.
GCTTTCAGCCGGAGACCTCACATCGGACGACCATACATCCTCATTTATCAATGAGATCAACGCGATAGGAGACAATGTTTACGGTCTGAACCGCAAGCTCAAGACCATAGTGGGTCAGGCAAAGAGTGCATCCGACATGACGGGCACCAGGGCTGCGGAGCTTGCAGGAGATTCACAGCAGATCAGCGATACCTCGGATATGGTATCAAATTCCGTACAGGAGATGGCAAAGGGTGCCATGGACCAGGCGGATACCGTTCAGAAGGTTACGGAAAATCTCGGAATGCTGTCTGATGCCATCCAGACTGTTGCGGACAATGCCGAGCAGCTTGCATCATCTGCCGCAGAGATGAACGATGCGTCCATGCAGAGTGCCGAGGCTCTTCAGAGTCTGTCATCAAACATGGAGGCCATGGGCAATTCCGTGAACGAGATCATGGGCGCAATGAGTGCTACAAATACCGCAGTCCAGAACGTGAACGACAAGGTGGACGGCATCACGAGCATCGCATCCCAGACGAACCTGCTGGCATTGAATGCTTCCATCGAGGCGGCCAGAGCAGGAGAGGCAGGCAGAGGCTTTGCGGTGGTGGCAGAGGAGATCGGAAAGCTCGCACAGGAATCCGCACAGACTGCACAGGAGATCAGGGACGAGATGACCGGACTCTTGAGACATTCTCAGGAAGCTCTCTCAAAGACAACGGAGATCACGGGCATCAAGGAGAATGTGGATTCTGTCCTGCTTGAGACGACCGGCAGGATAAACAACCTCATTGACAATGTGGGCTCCACCGTTGAGGGTGTGAACACCATCTCGGGTCTTACCGAGGAGTGCAACGCATCAAAGGAGCAGATCGTGGACGCCATGAGTTCACTTTCCGCGATATCAGAGGAAAATGCTGCATCAACCCAGGAGACGGGAGCTGCAATGCAGGAACTCAATGCAACCGTAAACGGTCTTTCATCGGCAGCGGGCAGCCTCCACGAAGTAGCGGAAAAACTCAACACCGAGCTTGGCTTCTTCAAAGTAGAAGACTGAACATATCAATAAAACACGAGTGGGACAGGGGCGCACGACGTCCAGTGGACGTCGGTTTTGCGCCGACCGGAGCGGAGCGAAGATCGTATCTCTGTCCCATTTTTATGTAAACTGTATCAGAGGGACGGTTCTCTGTTACGCTTTGTGTATCAGAGGGACGGTTCTGTGTTACGCTCGTAATGATGCGTGTTTCACGGCTTTTTTGTTGCAGATGAAACAGAGAACCGTCCCCCTGATACAGCAGATGAAACAGAGAACCGTCCCCTTGATACAGCAGATGAAACAGAGAACCGTCCCTCTGATACGATCATCAAATGTCAAGATACAAATCGTATATCTTGACATTTGAAACTTCTCATATCTTGACAAATGAACCCCCGTAATGTATAAATACAAACAGAACATAAATAAACTGATGTCACTTCAGGGAGGATCTTCATGAGATACGTTGATGTTCATCAGGCTGCCGCAGACTGGGACATGAGCGAGCGGCGGATCACCATGCTGTGCCGTGACGGAAAGATCAAAGGCGCGAAAAAGGAAGGCAAGCACTGGATGATCCCCGAACACACCAGACGTCCCTTTGACGGCAGGACAAAAGAAGCAAAGGAAGTCAGTTCAAGGCAAAAATCAAAAAAGGAGAAAAAAATGGGAAAATACTTCGGTACAGACGGATTCCGCGGAAAAGCAGGAGTGGTCCTGACAGCCGAGCACGCATTCAGGATCGGGCAGTTTCTGGGCTGGTATTACAGCAAGGAAAGACCCGCAAAGATCGTGATCGGCAAGGACACCAGGCGCTCCTCCTATATGTTTGAAAACGCACTGAGCGCCGGTATCACATCCACAGGCGGTTTTTCATATCTGCTGCATGTGACCACCACACCCTGTGTCAGTTATATAACAAGAACGGAGGGCTTTGACTGCGGCATCATGATCTCCGCAAGCCACAATCCTTTTTATGATAACGGTATCAAGCTCCTCAATGCAGAAGGCGAGAAGATGGAGGATGAGGTCCAGGACATGGTGGAGCGCTACATCGACGGTGAGCTTGATGAGGTAGAGCCTGCCACCGAGGAAAAGATCGGACAGACCATCGACTTTTATTCGGGCAGGAACCGCTACATCGGATACCTGACATCCATAGCACCGGTATCCTTCATCAACCGTTCGGTTGCCCTCGACTGTGCAAACGGCAGCGCCTGGTCCATAGGGCGTGCGGTGTTTGACGCTCTCGGTGCAAAAAACTATGTCATGAACAATACCCCTGACGGCGTCAACATCAATGCCAACGCGGGTTCCACACACATAGAAGGACTGCAGAAATATGTGCGCGAGAACAAGGTGGATGTGGGCTTTGCTTTTGACGGTGACGCCGACAGGTGCCTTGCCGTTGACGAATACGGTGATGTTGTAAACGGCGACATGATCATGTATATCTGTGCAAAGCACTTAAAGAGCAACGGAATGTTGACCAACAATACGGTCGTGACCACCATAATGAGCAATTTCGGCCTTTACAAGGCCTTTGACAATGCCGGGATCAAATATGAAAAGACGGCCGTGGGCGACCGTTATGTCTATGAGAACATGAAGGCAAACAATCACATGATAGGCGGAGAGCAGTCGGGCCATGTCATCTTCCGCAAATATGCGCACACGGGCGACGGGCTTTTGACAGCCATCATGCTGATGACCGTCATGGTCGAGACACAGCTGCCTCTTTCGGCACTGGCATCCGATGTCAGGATGTATCCCCAGGTGCTCAAAAATGTGGAGGTGGATGACAAGGAGGCTACATTAAACGATCCCGCAGTGAAAAAATCCGTGGATGATACCACGGCCTATCTCGGAAATGACGGAAGGGTGCTGCTTCGCGCATCCGGTACCGAGCCTGTACTGCGTGTGATGTCCGAGGCTTCCACCTACAAGGACTGCGAAAAATGCGTTGACGAGATCATCGATGCCATGAAAGCTTCGGGACATCTCATCAAGGTTCGATGAGCGGCCGACGGAACGTTTTTATTATAATAAAGGAGGATGAGATGAAGCTTACGATAAACGATCTTTATGACCTGTCCCACAGTATGGCGGGGGATTATCTGAAAGGATTTACCTATCCATGGGAGGCGCTTGCAGGCATAGGCGATCTTATTATGGAGATCGGAAAAACCCTCAGTGCCGATGAATATGACCATCCGGAGGAAAATGTCTGGATGGCAAAGGATGCAAAGCGCTATCCGAACAACTACATCGCGGGACCCTGCATCATTGGGCATGAGACCGAGATCCGCCCCGGCGCATTCATCCGCGGCAATGCTCTGGTGGGTAATAACTGCGTTGTGGGAAATTCCACCGAACTCAAAAACGTGATACTTTTTGATAATGTTCAGGTGCCGCATTACAACTATGTGGGAGATTCGATCCTGGGCTACAAGGCGCACATGGGCGCAGGTTCCATCACGAGCAACGTGAAATCCGACAAAAAGCCTGTGATCATCCATAACGGGGATGAGAGGATCGAGACCGGACGCAAAAAGGTGGGAGCCCTGGTGGGTGACCGCGTGGAGGTTGGCTGCAACAGCGTACTGAACCCCGGAACGGTCATTGGCAGGGATTCAAATGTATATCCCGTTTCCTGCGTACGCGGAGTGATCCCTGCAAACAGCATCTACAAGGCTGCGGGAAATATCGTGGACAAAGACGAACAGATATGATGACGGGTCAAAAGCCCCTGTGACCCGGGGAGTGACCATCTGAAAAAAGGAGGAAGAAAAATGAGAGTAATAGTAGCGGATACCTATGAGGACGGCGCAAAAAAGGCAGCCGATGTGATCGAGGAACTTGTGAGAAAGAATCCCGAATGTACCCTCGGCCTTGCCACGGGTTCAAGTCCTGTTGGCATGTACAAAGAGCTTGCAAGAAGATGCAAAGAGGAGGGACTTGATTTTTCAAAGGTCCATTCCGTAAACCTTGATGAGTATGTGGGTCTGGAGCCCGATCATCCGCAGAGCTACAGATTTTTCATGGATGACAATCTCTTCAACCATATCAATATCAAAAAGGAAAACACCTATGTTGCAAAGGGTACCGGAGATGTGGAGGCAAACATAAAGGAATTTAACGATATCCTGGACAGAACCGATATCGATCTGCAGGTTCTCGGTGTCGGTCCCGACGGACATCTGGGATTTAATGAGCCGGGAGAGTTTCTTTATGAAAAGGCTCACAAGGAGACTCTTGAGGACAGTACCATCGATGCGAATACCCGTTTCTTTAGCAGCCGTGATGAGGTGCCGCGCTATGCCGTGACCATGGGTATGGGCTCCATCATGAAAGCAAAGACGCTGCTCATGATAATAAACGGCAACAAGCAGGATGCGGCAAAGAAGCTTCTCATGGAGGACAGGATCGATCCAAAATGTCCCGCAACCTTTATGCGCCTGCACAGGGATGCCATCGTCGTTATCGAAAAGAAGCTTGCTGACGAGATCGGGTACAGGGCGCAGTGAAGACGATCCTGATCACAAATGATGACGGTATCGATTCCGACGGACTTTTGAGGCTTGTAAGATCTGCCAAAAAGCACGGTGAGGTCTGGGTGGTGGCACCCGAAAAGCAGTGCAGTGCGCTTTCGCACAGCATTACCATCAGGCATTCGATAGAGATCCATCCATATGATTATCCCGAAAAGAGTGTTCAGGCCTTCACCTGTACGGGTACACCGGCAGACTGTGTGAGGGTCGGCACTCTTGCCGTGATGCCAGGGCGTCCTGATGTGGTGCTTTCAGGCATCAACTACGGCTATAACATGGCGACGGATATCCAGTATTCGGCAACTGCCGGAGCGGCCTTTGAAGCGGAGTTTCAGGGGTATCCGGCCATAGCGCTTTCGGAGGGTGCCTGTGAGTGTCACGAGGTCACTGACAGATATCTTGATGAGATCCTGGGCGAACTTATTATGGAGCCCTACAGGCAGGGAACGATCATAAACGTGAACTTCCCGGGATGTCCCCTGACTGAATGCGGGGGAGTCAAAAGAGACAGGGAGGTATCAAGACTTGCCTACTACAAGGATCATTATAATGTGGTGAAAAAGCTTCCCAACGGCGGAGTCGAGGTCATGATAGAGGGTGTGCATGTGCCGGTGACCGAGGAAGGCACGGACTACGGAGCCATCCTCGAAAACTATGTTTCCGTCGGCAGGGTACGCAACATAGTGTGAATCATGGGGACGGTTCTCTGTTTCAGAGGGACGGTTCTCTGTTTCAGTTTTGCATCAGAGGGACGGTTCTCTGTTTCAGTTTTTGGTTGTGATCCCGTGAAACGCCGGTAAATACTGGTGTTACACAGAACCGTCCCCTGTTACGCGCTGATTGATATTTTCTGCGATAAAGTCCCAAAGCTCTGAGGTCGGTCTGGGGAGGTAATGGATTCCATCATCCGGATCGATCTTTATCGATTGCGAATCATTGATAAAACCATACACATCTATCACTTCGATATCGTTTTTTTCAGCCCAGGCTGTGAGCGATTCGTTGAAACTTACCATGTTTTTGTTTAAGTAGCGGGGAATGTTATCCACAAAAAGATCTTCGTCATTTGTGGGTCCCACGGTGCACACTATGAGTTTTTTTCCCTGTGAAAGCAGCCCGTCATAATAAATTTCGTAATTTTGCTTACACCCGAGCAGATCGCAGAGCGCGAAAAGGCTGCCAAGCTCCTTGAGGAGAGAAGGGCTGCCCAGGCTGCAAGAGTAGAA
>CAMVDF010000074.1 GCA_947166195.1 uncultured Lachnospiraceae bacterium | reverse complement strand
TCGTCAAAACACGGTATAGTGGAGTAGAGGGGAGTCGAACCCCTGTCCAAAAACCGATCCACCGTCCTTCTACTATCGTAGTACGCCGATTAGTATTCCCTCTGCCGCACGGAGGCGCACGCCCTTACGGTTTCGGTAGCTTCATGATACGCCCATATGCTCAAAGCTTTGCATATGTCGTTTCCTGTCTGTTTGACGCCGGTATCCGGTCGGACAGGTACGTCCGGGCCGACGGCAGCGAGCGCTTAGGCTGCTGCTAACGCGTAATTATCGTCTGCGTTTATTTTGTTTGGTGAGATTTAACGCGATCTCCTTCGGATAGCTTCTCCGGCTTCATGGTCCCTGTCGAAACCATTACTACCCCGGTATGCACTGCAGCGGAAACTTCCGCTGCAGTTCTTTTCCTGTATTATATATCGTCAAAGTCCGGGTTGCAATAAACCTGCGGTTTTATGGGGTGGTCTGTTGGGGTGGTCTGTTGACATTTAGGCCGTTGCAGACTAATATGAAATCATACTTTAGATTAGTCGGAGGTGCTGATATGGCATATATCAAAAGAGCAATTTCAGACATACTCAAAAAGAGAGTGCGATCCAGCAAATGTTTGCTGCTTGCAGGAGCAAGACAAGTGGGAAAATCTACCCTTATTAAACACCAGTTTCCTGATTACAACAGGGTATCATTTGATGACAAAATGACCAGATTACAGGCAAAAGAAGAACCTAAGCTTTTCTTTTTAAATAATTCCAGACCGCTGTTCATTGATGAGGTTCAAAAAGAGACCAGTATTTTGGAAGATGTTAAAGCTTTGGTTGATGAGTCAGATGAGAGAGGGCAGTTCATTTTTTCCGGATCTCAAAAGTTGGAGCTGATGAAAGGAATGAGTGAATCACTTGCCGGAAGGGTTTCTGTAATGGAACTTTCCGGACTATCCTTAAGAGAAATACATAACATCAGATTTAACAAACATTTTGTGCCAACAGATGATTATGTTTCAGAACGTGAAAAAGAGCTGACGGATTACGATAATATATGGGATACGATTCATAAGGGCTCCTATCCTGAATTATATGATGTGGACAGAGATTGGCAGGACTTTTATTCCTCTTACGTTAACACTTATCTGGAGCGGGATATAAATGAACTGATCGCCGAAGACAGCATAACCTTTCTTAAGTTTTTGACGGCGGTCGCTGCAAGAACCGGTGAAATGCTCAATTATGCTAATATCGCCGGAGATGTTGGGATATCAGAGCCGACAATTAAAAAGTGGATGTCTATTTTGGAAAGAACCGGAATTGTTTATCTTCTCCAGCCATATAGTGCCAGTGCTTTATCCAGAGTAATCAAGTCTCCCAAAATATATTTTAGAGATACCGGACTTGCATGCTACCTGACACGATGGCTGACTGCTGATGCGCTAAAAAATAGTGCGGTAGCCGGAAATATGTTTGAGACCTTCGTTGTTTCGGAAATAATAAAATCATTTTCAAATGAAGGAATCGACTACCGATTCTGTATTTTCTACTACCGTGGAAAGGATAAAAGCATCACAGGTGAAAATGAAATAGACCTGATCATTGAGGAAAATGGAATTCTTTATCCTGTAGAGATAAAAATGACAGGTAACCCAAAAGCATTCATGGGAGCCACAAACACTGTGCTTGACAGGATCCCGGATAAGAAAAGAGGACTCGGAGTGATACTCTGTCTGATCGATAAAAAGACTTATCTTCGGGAAAACCTGGTAGCACTTCCCTTAAAATACGTATAGATTGACCCTCCCACGGTTCACCACCTCTGACACCATTGTGGTATAATAAAAACCATGAAAACAACAAAACTCTACGACGAGGCTCCTTTCGACAGGGAGTTTCGTGCAAAGGTATGTGATGTCGTAAAAACAGAAAAAAGACAGAAAGCTACAGACTTAAAAAGATCGAGAATGCTAAAAAAAAAAGAAATGGTGCAGGGAAGCGTAAACGCCGGCAGAGATTCCATCCTCGAAGCCCTGAACGGGAGACGATAATAAACAGCAGGCCAAACCGGCCTGCTGTTTTCATATCTTAAATTGTTATGAAAAAAGAACCGAGGATTTCACCACGCAAAAGCATCCCTTAAGTTCATGATCACTCCCGACCACTCGTCTTCCATCGGGGCGGCTCCGATCTTGAATTTTACTACCTTTACACCGGCGTATCTGCCCTTTCCACGAAGTTTGACGTAAGCAGAATTGCCCTTGAATTTTTGATTCAATGCCATCGAAATGAACACTGACAGCAGCAGTGCCAGGGAAAAAAGGATGGCTATCCTCTTCATTATAGGTAAGTTGATCTTTTTCTTTTTCATGAGTGATGATGATTCTCCTCTATTTGCAGAGTGAAAAAAAACCGCCGCTGGAATTCGTTCCGGATCACATGAACAGGCTTTAACTGGGATGCCGAGGTTCCCTTCATGATCATGACATCACGGTAGAGCAGGTAGGTCTGCGGCTGCAAAAGAATGAGCCTGAGATCGCCGAGGTATCCGTCCTCAAAGTGATGAGCGATATTTCCGTTTGCGACCAGGAGCTTTTCCATGAGACATTTTCTGATCATCTCCGGTGAAACGTCTTTCGGACATGATTCCAGTTCAAGCAGGATCACATAGGACGGCGGCGTGCTGTCCGTATCGGGATATATGGAATAATCCGCCACCTCGATGCCCAGTGCCTTTTCGGTCTCCTCCACCATATTCCTCACCGCTGCTTCGGAAGTCTTTTCTCCCCGGATATTGGCTGCGTAGCCCTCACGGTTTTCAAACCGGATGAGAGGAAGCTTTTCATGAAAGCCCGTCACCCTCACCACATCATGCATCCTGTAACGGTACAGACCGGACTGGTTTGTGATGATCACCTCATAGCATGTATCCTTTTGCAGCATATCCATGGTCAGGCAGGGAGCATCGGGCTTCTCCGCCTCACGGAATTCAAGGAAACAGACATCGGGTACCAGAAGCGAATCCTCCTCATCCATTTTGTAGATCGTGGAAAAAAGTCCCTCGGATGCGGAAACGCCAAAGTAAAAAATATGAACATCCCCGCCGATGATACGCTCTTTCAGTTTTGAAGTGTAGGGTGCAAAGGTTCCGCCGGCAGCGCAATGGATGTACTGCAGGCGGGGCCATATGTTTCTGGCCCAGGGCCTGTCAAAGCCTTTTTCAAATGCTTTCTTTAGTTCGGCAGCCCTTTCGGGATCAGGTTTGATCTTTGACAGAAGCGACCTGCGGACCTCGTCGGGCAGTTCAACCTTTTCATCTATGGTTCCCGTTTCGATATCATGTATGAGCATTTCCCGGTTGCTTTCGATATATCTGAACATTTCAAGCACGATGCTTGAAAAGGTCGCCATCACATAGGTGACATTTCTTTCCTGCAGTGCAAACCTTGCGTGGATATAGCGCGTAATGACTCCCTTTGCCGGCTGTTTTGCTTCCACAGGAGAGGTATAAAGCTGCGATGTCATATTTCCGGAGTGCGCATGTTTTACGACCACGGAGGACGCGCTTCCGTAGGTTGCCCCGCTTTCAAGAACTATCGCATTTCCCTCCACGAGACTGATGCCCTTGCCGTCGTTCCATCCATAACCTATCTGACGTGAGATCACGGCATTTCCGTAAAACATATGATATTTTCCCATGGCTGTTATCTGTCTTTTTGCCAGGGGGATGTATTTTGCAACGCCGAGGGTCCCGGAGGTTTTATTAAAATGTCCTATCTTTTCGTTCGTGAGCAGGTTGTCCTCTCCCCTGACCATACGCTCAATGTAGGGAGCAAAGTCGTCATACTCCTGCACGGGTACCTTTTTCTGATAATCCTCGATGGACCTGATATCGGCAAAGCCGTACTTTTTTCCGTATTCCGTATCCCTGTTTTGCTCAAGCAGAGACATCAAAAGCGCCTCCTGGCTCTTTTTGGGATCCTTTGCCTGCCTGTTAACAGAGCGGATGACAGTGCCTCCGATAAAGGACAGCATTTTCATCATGAAACCGTATTTTGACATAATATAACCCCCTTGTCGCTCATGCGGGAAGGAAGTCGATCTCGCGGGTCTGTGTATCGGAACGCTCTACCGTGATCTTTATGGGCTGGCCGAGCCTGTAGGTTTTTCCGGAAAGCCGGCCGAATACCACATACTCCTCCTCGTCACAAAGATAGTAGTCGTCTGTCAGATCGCGGAGAGCTATCATCCCCTCGACGGTGTTTTCAAGTTCCACGTATATTCCCCAGTCGGTGACGGAGGATATGATGCCGTCAAAGGTCTCACCGATAAACTGCTGCATATACTCGGCTTTTTTGAGCTTCACGCATTCACGCTCCGCTTCCTCCGCCTTTCTCTCACGGTCACTCGATCTTGCGGCAACCCCGTCAAGTATGGCCCCGTAATGCTCAAGGCGCGGCACATCAAACTTCCCGTGCAGATAATCCTTGATGATGCGGTGGATCTGCAGATCGGGATACCTCCTGATGGGGGATGTGAAATGACAATAATATGTGCTTGCAAGTCCGAAATGTCCCAGGGGATCTGTGGTATATGAAGCCTGCTTTAATGACCGCAGGGTCAGTCTTTCTATCAGGGCCTGTTCCGGAGTATCTCCTATGCTTTCAAGGAGCTTTTGGATCTCCTTCGGACGGATATTGCCTTTCGGGAGTTTCAGATGATATCCGAAACCGTTTATGAAGGAATTGAGTTTTCCTATCTTTTCGGGATCGGGATCCTCATGGCTCCTGTAGATGAAGGGGATCTCCATCCTGCAGAAGGTCTCGGCCACGGTCTCGTTTGCCGCTATCATGAATTCCTCGATGAGGGAGGTTGCCGCGTTCCTGTCATAGGGTCTGATGTCTGTCACCCGCCCGTTTTCATCAAGGATCACCTTTGTCTCCGGGATATCAAAATCTATGGAGCCCCTCCTTTTTCTGCGTTTTTGCAAAGCCTTTGCAAGACGGTCCATGTCAAGGAGGATGTCCACAATGTCCGCATATTCACTGCAAAGCGCTTCATCCCTGTCCTCTATGATGGCGCTTACCTTTGAATAGGTCAGCCTGTATGAAGAATGGATCACGCTTTCTGCGATCTTTGAATCAAGAAGCTTTCCCTTTTTGTCAAAGGTCATGATGCAGCTTACGGTCAGCCTGTCCTCGTCGGGATTCAATGAACAGATGCCGTTTGAAAGACTCTCGGGCAGCATGGGGATCACAAGTCCCGGCAGATACACCGAGGTGCCACGCTCCAAAGCCTCCCTGTCGGTAAAGGACCCCTCCTTCACATAGGCCGTCACATCCGCTATATGTACTCCGAGGACGATATTTCCATCCATGTATTCAAGACTTACGGCATCATCAAAATCCTTTGAATCATCTCCGTCTATGGTGAAGATCATCCTGTCACGAAGATCCAGCCTGTCTTTTATCATCTCCTCCGTCACCGGCCGGTCAAGTCTTTTTGCTTCCTTCTTCACATCTGCAGGAAAAGCATCCGAAAGGTCATAGGCTCTGGCGATGCTTATGACATCAACCTTTGGGTCATCATCATAGCCCAGGATCTCATTTATGATTCCCTCGCTCTTTTTGTGAGTGCTCCTGTCGCCGTAGACGGTTATCCGAAGAACCACCTTCTGACCGTCTTTTGCACCCTTGCTCCTCTCTTTTGAGACATAGAATTTCTGTGTGATGTGGGCATTGTCGGGTCTGACATAGCCGTAGGCTTCCGGTCTTTTCCTGCCTTTCTGCTTCATGAGGCAGAAGGTTCCCACTATCTGCGTGGTACTCCTTTCCTCAACCGAAATGACCTCGCCCTCTGCCTTGAGGTCAGCTGCGGCCTTTTTTGTGATCCTGACCCTGACCCTGTCACCATGCATGGCCCCGGATTTTTTTGATCTCGGGATGAAGACGGTATCACCATACTCTTCGATCCTTACAAAACCAAATCCTGATGATGATGCCTCGTAGATACCAAAAAGCGCTTCCTCTTTCAAGGAAGCGCCGGAATTTCGAACTTTTTTCATATCCTGCTCAGGTTCAAAAGAATAGCCAGTATGATGAATGCCGCACAGAGCACTCTCGTTCCGAGTACCAGCTTGCCTTCAAGTGAACGTCCCTTGTTCTTTCCCCAATATGTATCTGCAGCTCCGGCAATGGCTCCAAGGCCCTGTGACTTGCCTTCCTGCATGAGCACCAGCGCAGTGAGCGCGACGCATACTACCATGAACAATATCATCAAAACAACTCTCAATCCTGACATTTTCTTTTCTCCATAATAAAAACAAGTCTTAAAACAACCACAAAATAATATCACAGGTCAGACTGTATTTCAACCTTTTTCCCGCAGATCCAGGATATTTTTGAAATACTCCGTGTTCTTCACGGGATTTCCGTTAAATATCGCAGAACCCATGACGATCACATTTGCACCTGCATCCAGAACCTTTTCGATGGTCTCCTTTGTCACTCCCCCGTCAACCTCTATGTCTATATCCCGGTTCTCCGCGATGAACTTTTCCCTGAGGGCCTTTATCTTTCTGGTGGAGCTTTCAATGTATTTCTGGCCTCCAAAGCCGGGATTGACGGTCATGAGAAGAACCATGTCAACCTCATCGAGAAGATAATCAAGACAGGACAGCGATGTTCCGGGATTCAGCGCTATGCCCACCCGTACTCCTGCTTTTCTGATGGTCTTTAACGCATTTTCCACGTCCCTGCAGGCTTCGGCATGAATGGTTATGCCGTCTGCCCCGCAGTCCACAAAATCCTTTATATATCTTTCGGGATCCGTCACCATCAGATGCACATCAAAAAATCTGTCGGTGGCAGAACGGATGGACCTGATGAGAGGCATCCCGAAGGAAATGCTGGGAACAAAATTCCCGTCCATCACATCGATATGGATGGCATCGGCACCTGCGTGATCCACCTTTTCAATGTCTCTGCCAAGGTTTTTGAAATCAGCCGCCAGTATGGACGGTGCAAGGGTGTATTTCATGTATATCTTTTCGACTCCTTTATCCGGTTATATATCGAAACATAGGAGGTATATCTCTCCTCACTGATCCTGCCCTCCAAAACCGCATCTTTGACAAGACATCCCGGTTCGTGGGTATGGGAACACATATTATATCTGCAAAGCGGATTCAAGCCGGCAAACTCAGGGAAATAATCCCTCAGTTCCTCTTCTTTGATATCCGGCAGATCAAGGCTTGAAAAACCCGGAGAATCAAAAATATAGGTATCCTTTTTTATCGGGATGAGCTCGGTATGCCTAGTGGTCTGTTTTCCGCGCTCCACCCTGGCACTTATCTCCCCCGTCTCCATCCTGTCCCTGCCGATGAGCGCATTTATTATGGAGGACTTTCCCGCACCGGACGGCCCGGCTACCGTTGTTGTCTTTCCGGCAAGCATGGCTCCAAGCTCCTGTGTGCCCGTATTTTTGAGGGCGCTGGTAAAGATGAGCCTGCATCCGGAATCCCTGTAGATCCTTTCTATATCCGAGGCCTCCCCGCCTTTTTGAAGGTCATCTTTGTTGATGCAGATGATGCAGGGGATATCGTGATAAGCCATATTTACAAGAAACCTGTCAAGAAGTCCCCATGCCGGCTCGGGACTGTGCATGGCAAAAAGGATCAGAGCCTGGTCTATATTTGCAACGGGCGGACGGATCAGGCTGTTCTTTCTGTCATATATCCTGATCACATTGCCCTCGACATCCTCATTTCCGGTGAGTGATATCCTCACATTGTCGCCGGCAAGCGGTTTGAGGTCCCTGCTCCTGAAAAGGCCCCTGGCCCTGCACTGGAAAACACCCTCAGACGTATCAACATAATAAAAACCCGCTATGCCTTTGATTATCTTGCCGTCGTATTCCTTCATTCGGCCTCGAAGGATACCGCCGCTTCCTGCGTCTTTTCCGTGGTGACTGTTGTGCCGTCCTCCAGAGTCTCGCTCTTTTCATGAGTGACGATGACTTTTCCGGAGGTATCAAGGAGTCCCGAAAGCTTGATGGAAACCGGGAAGCTTTCAACCGTCTGCTTGAAATACTCCGTTCCCGTGGTATCACCCTTTAATATTACCACCGCACGTCCGCCTGTATAATCGGACGGTGCCGTCACGGAGAGATTGCACTTGTAGGTATTTGATACGGGCGCCGGTACCACGGGCTGTGCCGCAGGTCCCAGAGACACCACATAGGATATGGCAGTCTGGGGATCCACCATGGTGCCCGGTGCCGGATCCTGGGATATGATGATGCCTACGGGCACCGTATCCGAATTTGCATCGTTTACCGTACCGGTCCTCAGATTCTTTGCCGTGATGGCGGTATCTGCCGCCTTTTGGGCAAGTCCCACAAGGCTCGGGACCTCAACCTTTTGCTCATTTCCCGTCTCGGGCTGCTCCTCCGTCGGCGCAGGCTGTTCCTCCTGACCGTTTGAGATGACAACATTTACTATGCTTCCGGGTTCCGCAAAGGTGTTTCCGGCAGGCTCCTGGGAGGTGACCACTCCATCGGTAGTGCCGCTCTGATTATTGAACATCAGACCCATGCTCTCTATCTTCACCTTGGCCTCGCCAAGTGTCAGTCCCATGACATCGGGAACGGTAATGCTGCCGCTGCCTGAGCTGACGACAAGGGTTACCGTCGAACCGGGAGCAACCTGTGTTCCCGCAACGGGCAGCTGCGAGATGACGCTCCCGCTGGGCACGGTCTCCGAGGCAAGATTTTGCGACTCGACCTTGAGTCCGAGTCCGGTAAGCCTCGTCCTTGCGGCTTCAAAGGTCTGTCCCGTCAAATCCTCCACCACTATGATGCTGTCCTCTGCCGCCGAATTTCCCGATTCCGAATCCGATGAACCGGATCCCATGAACTTTCTGACTACAACTATCACAACTATGAGGAGAACAACACCTATGACCACTGCCATGATCCTCATGATCTTTTGCATCATGGGATCCATGTCGTCGTCATCATCCTCTTCCTGCTGTACTCTCCGCCTCCTGGCATCAAGCTCTCTGGCTTTTTTCAGATCATCGCTTTTCTTTTGTGCACTCTTGCGGTAGTTTCCTCCCCGCCTGTCATCAAAGGCAGACCTTCCGCCGTCCGGTATCTCCCTGCCGCGTCTGCTCCTGTCCGGAGCAGCAGGTTCCGGTCTCTTTCTCCTCGTATCACGGTAGGCTCTGGAGCTGTCTATGATGTTTTCAAGCTCCATCTCATCATCACGGTAGGAATGACCGGAATAATCCGTACCGAAACCGTCGTCATAGCCGTTGCCCGCATTATAGGGATCCTGGTATCCGTTATCATATCCTCCGTTGTAGCCGCCGTTATAGTCGTTGTTGTCGTAGGGCGGCTGTTCCTCCTGATCCCTGCCTCTGTTTCTGTTGTATACGGAAAGCAGTGACTCATCTATATCGATGTTTCCGGTCCTGCTCTTGATGGTCTTCATGTCATCCTCGGTCACGACCTGGGTCGCACCGCCTGCAAAGCCTCCCGAAGGAATGAGCTTCACAAAATCATCATCGGGAGTGAGAAGCGACTGCTTCAGATCCGCGATGAGTTCAGTCATGGAGGAATATCTCCTGTCGGGACTCTTTTCGCAGCACTTGAAGATGATCTGCTCAACGCTCTTTGGTATGTCGTTCACAAAATTTCTGGGACTGGGAACAGTGTCCTGGATATGCTGGATGGCTATGGACACCGTGGTATCGCCGTCAAAGGGAACACGGCCGGTGAGCATCTCAAAAAGGACAACTCCCAGAGAATAGATATCGCTCTTTTCGTCGGAATACCCGCCTCTTGCCTG
>CAMVDF010000073.1 GCA_947166195.1 uncultured Lachnospiraceae bacterium | reverse complement strand
TTTCGCAAAGCGTGATAAAACCCGTGAAACGCTGATAAATACAGGCGTAACAGAGAACCGTCCCCTGTTACGCTGTTACTACAGTTCCTCAATCCAGGAAAAGAATTTATCCAGACCTTTATTCTCTTCTCTGGTCTCCAAAAACATCCCTGCCGTGTACCATGAATGCGTATTCTTCCTGTCCGTCACACTGTACAGTTCACAGGTATTGCCCACTTCCTCCGCCTTTCTGGCAAAATCCTCAGCACAGGCAAATTCAACCAATCCATCGTGTTTACTTTGAATAAGCAGCATGGGTATATGATTCTTTCCCATCAAAGACACCGGTTCCCCGTTTCGTCTGTTGTAATCTTTCCTGAAAAGCTGGTCTTCCAGCAGCCTGAGCGTCAGACCCTGATCCTTTCTGAAACTGTAAGGTCCGCCGGAGCCGATAAAGCCAATGATGTGTGTAATATCGACATCATATTTTTCCCGAACCTTCCGGCAGTAACACATGATAGATGCCAGATGAGCCCCTGCAGACGGACCGGCCACAACAATCTTTGACACATCTGTCCCCTTTTCCGCCAGATACTTTATTGCAGAATTATACGCCTCACACACATCCTTAAGCTGACACGGATATTTGTACTTTGGCGACAATCTGTAGCCCGCCGAAACAAAACGATAGCCCTGCGCGCAGACACACTGTCCGACATAATCAAAAAAAGCCGGGCTGCCTGCATTCCAGCCCCCGCCATGAACCCAGAAAATGATCTTGTCACTGATCTTATTATCCGGCTCATAATACAAAAAATACCGGTCCCTGCCTTTTCCAAAAGAAACCTTCACCGGTTTGTATTTTTTTCTGACCTGAAGCATTTTCCGGTAAAGTCCGAAATAGCTCAAGCTTTCACGCAAAAAGTCATTCATATTTCTCCCCCCTCATTTCTTAAAATTATATCACATGTTTCAGGGGGGACGGTTCTCTGTTTCGCAAAGCGTGATAAAACCCGTGAAACGCTGATAAATACCGGCGTAACACAGAACCGTCCCCCTGATACGCCGACTATGATATAATGAAAAATAAAAAGGAGGCTGTATATGAAAAAGAATATACGTATACTTGCATTTATCATGATGATGGCTGCATCCCTGGTTTTTGCCGGCTGTGCCGATGAGGATATCACGGAGGAGGATGCAGATATCGAATACGAGGAGGAAGATGATACTTCCGTGGATGAAGAATATGCCGAAGATGAAGACCGGTCTGATCATGATACCGAAACAGCCGAGGCTAAAGATGAAGAGGATTATCCGGAAACGGATGAAGAAGAAACATATGAGTCCGAAGATGATGAATATCCGGATGATGAGGACAGCTCGATGTTTTGCTTTGATACCACAACACTTGACGGAACAGATGTGAACACAAAGGACATCTTTTCCGAAAACAGGATCACTATGGTAAATGTATGGGCCAGCTGGTGCGGACCCTGCGTAATGGAGATCCCGGAGCTTGAAAAGATGAGCGGTCAGCTTCGTGAAAAAGACTGCGGCATAGTCGGACTGCTGATCGACGGCGAAGATCCCAACGGACTGGCTGACGCCAAAGATATCCTCTCCGATGCTTCCGCACAATACACAAACCTCTTCTTTCCGTCAGCTGTATCCAACGAGCTTAATATCCAGTCTGTTCCTACGACCTATTTTGTGGATTCAAAGGGCAATATTTTAGGAGAGCCTGTAATCGGTGCCAGACCGCAGATTTATCTTGAAACCATCGACTCCCTCCTGGCATCCATGTAAAGGAGTCAGGCAAAGTGTTGCGGCACGAAAGGATTTTATTATGAAAAGTATACCCCGCTATGTGACGTTCTGCCTCCTCCTGCTCGCGCTGTCCTCCTGTGCCTTTGGCGTGTTTCGTGGTGAGGCGGTGATCATATTCAAAAAGGCTGTAAATATCTGTCTGGAGTGTATCGGGATCGGGTGAAAAATATGAAAAAACACAGACTTGCCAGAAAAGCTGTGCAGTTTGCTGCCGGTCTTTTGCAAAACGCCAATCTGAAGGGATTTCTTGCGGGGACCATCTACAAAGGTCCGCTGAAGCATTTCTGCGTTCCGGGAATGAACTGCTACTCCTGCCCGGGCGCTCTGGGCGCCTGCCCGATAGGCGCCATGCAGTCGCTGCTTGACGGGCGCCGGAGGAAATTTCCCTTTTATGTCGTGGGATATCTGGCAGTCATCGGACTGCTCGTCGGCAGGTTCGTCTGCGGATGGCTCTGTCTTTTCGGTCTGATACAGGAGCTGCTCTACAGCATACCCACACCGAAGCTTACCATTCCCGAAAAGGCCGACAGGATCCTCAGATACCTCAAATATGTGATGCTTGCGGTCATGGTCTTTGCCCTGCCCTTCTTTTTCAGATCAGCTATGGGCGTGGGAGATCCGTTTTTCTGCAAATATGTCTGCCCTGTGGGAACCCTTGAAGGCGGGATACCTCTCGTTTTTGGCAATCCCTCCCTGCACTCCGCCGCAGGCATACTCTTTAACTGGAAGCTCGGTCTGCTTTTATTATGCATAGCCGCATCAATCTTTATATACAGACCGTTCTGCAGATACATCTGCCCCCTGGGAGCCTTCTATGCTCTCTTCCAGCGGATCAGTCTCATAAAAATGAGCTGCGATCCCGCCAAATGCATACATTGCGGTGCATGCGCAAGGGTGTGCAAAATGAAGGTCGATCCTTCAAAAGATCCCTGCAGCCCCGAATGCATACGCTGCGGAGACTGCATAAAGTCCTGCCCGCAAAAAGCCCTGTCAGTTTCCGCCGGCTCGATCCACGGTGCTGTTTCAGAGGGACGCTCCTCTGTTTCAGAGGGACGGTTCTCTGTTTCAAAATCTGACAAAAACACCGTGAAACGCTGATAAACACCGGCGTAACAGAGAACCGTCCCCTGTTACGCTGCTGCATCAAAGGAGCATTTCATGACATACAGCGACGATTTTCTCATTTCATCCATGGAAGATCTAATCAATATAATAAATACTCTCGGCTTTGTCCCGTTTTTTGCAAACGATATCGAGGGCTTTTCGATCGAGGAGCATATAGGTCCCGGCTGCTGGTACTACGACGGCGACGACAGCTTCTGGCCTGCCTGGGAATGGAAGGGCCCTGTAATCAGAAAGTCGAAATGTGCCTACGGGAAATTTCTGAAAAACAAGGCCATGTACATCAGTTCAAAGTGGTTTCCGGATTTTGCAAATTTCAGACGGGACGGCTATGATTTTGATGCCAGATACGAGGACGGTCTTGCATCCTTTTATGATAAGGAGCTGTTTGAACTGCTTGATGCCAACGCACCCATTCTTTCAAAGGAATTAAAGGCAGCCGGCGGCTATGGAAAAAACGGGCGCAAGGGTTTTGACACCATGATCACAAGACTTCAGAAGCAGTGCTATGTTGTGACAAGTGATTTTTGCTACTCCGTGGACAGACACGGAAACACCTACGGCTGGGGCGTTGCCGAATATTCCACTCCTGAAAGATTTCTTGGAAAAAAGTTTTCGAATGCGGTATACAAAAGAACGCCTGAAGAATCCTACGACCGGATCCTGAAGCATCTGTCAAAGATCCTGCCGGATGCGCCACAGCAGCAGATCGAGAAAATATTAAGATGACAGATGTGACAGGGGGACTTCTCCGCTCCGCTCCGGTCGGCGCAAAACTACCGTACCGATGCCAGATGCGCATAGCGCATCTAAGCGGCATTCAAAATATGCCAAAGGGCATATTTTGCACTGGACGGTATGCGCCCCCCTGTCACACTCTGTCACTTTTTTGTGAAACTCCCGGCAGCTTCAGCATTGCAAAGAATCCCGTAAGCACTCCGGCAAGGCACACGATGCTGCCGCAAAGCAGCATGGTGTGTACCCCGAAATGATCGAGGACCGCTCCGCTGACAAGATTTGAAAAAACTCCTCCGATGGTAATGGCGCTTGTGATGAAAGCCTGCCCCTTCACCTGGTCGGACTCACGCATGGTGGAGCTGACATAATAGGCCGACGCCGGGATGAAAACGGCATAGGCAAAAAGCTGGATGGACTGGCTTAAAAAAAGCCCCGCCATGTTCACCGCAAAAAGCATGATCAGGATCTTTACAAAAAACGCGGTTCCCGAAACGAGCAGCAGATTTCTTGACGAGATCCTTTTTAATATCACGCCGATCCCCGCCATCACCGGCAGCTCCAGTATCGCCTGCAGAAAGTTCGCATATCCAAGTTCCCTCTCGCCGCCGCCGAGCTCTCTTATTATGGAGATCATGAAATCGTTGATCATATTGTGGGAAAAAAAGAAACAGACTACCGCAATGAGAAACACGGCAAACGCAGGATAATTCCTGAAAAAATCAATGAAACCGCCACGCACATCAGCTGCGTCTTCCCTGCCCGGAGCCCGCGAAATCCCGGAGTTCACCGGTCGTTTGAACATCATCACAGCTGCCGCCGAGACCGCCATGGCAATGACATTTACCACAAGCAGGATGAACACACCGTTTTTTTCGACCGCACCGCCAATGAGCGCCGCCGTCACCGCAAACCCTGCAGAGCCCAAGCCCCTGGCCAGTCCGTACCAGATATCGCACCCCATTTTCTGATACTCAAAGCACAGTGCGGTCATCACCGGCTGGTACGCAAACTGGATCATATATATGATCACATATATAATAAAAACCGCCGCCATTCCAAGCCCCCGGATCATGAGCAGCAAAGAGCCTGCCATGATGGTCAGCACGCTGATGAGGATGAAGCGCCTGTTTGAAAGCCACCCTCCCTTGTCGATGATCCCTGCTATCACAGGCTGGATCACGGCCGAGATCACATTTGCAAGTGCGAGCAGCACTCCCACCTGCGTATTTGTAAAACCCCGGTCCAGCAAAAAAACTGCGGCATAAGCATGTATCGTGCAGAATGCCGCAAAGTAAGCCACATTTAATAGCGCGTATCTGACGGTCCAGGCCGCCTTAACTGATCTTCTTTCGTCCATGTATCTACCCTTTCAAAATCACCGTCTTCAAAGCCGCCGTCGTCTTCATAGTCCCCGTAGCCGTCGTCGTAATCGCTTTCGTCATATTCACTGTCGTCGTATTCGCTGTCGTCTTCGTAATCCCTGTAAGTCGCTTCGTCGTAGTAATCGCCGTACCCGTTTTTATTATCCTGCTCCTCCTCATCAAAACTCTCCTCATACCCCTTCGGCCGGCGGACAATGAGCTCCATGATATGTGTCAGCTTCAGCACGAAAATGACGACGAGCATGAACAGATGCACGTAGAACGCCCCGACTATATAATAATTCCGCTCCAGCAGATAGCCTTTATTAAACCCTGCAAAACAGAGGATCCCGGTCAGCGCAAGCCCGAGAATGAGCAGCTCCAGGTTTTTGAACATATTCTTCAGCGCGTCGATGAAATCCCCGAAGGACGCGTCAAAATACACAAAGCGCCCCACCATCAGACCCAGGTAGTACATCATCACCGGGTTATATTCGCTCTCATCACCGATGCGGTTTAAGTACAGCAGTATAATAATAACGTAGAACATGGCCAGCATCCTGATGGTGGCCTTTTCCTCCTTTGAGATGCGCCGCAGGGGGATGATGAATTTGTCAAGGATGGTGTTCATCACGCAGGACAGGCAGATGAGGAGCAGCAATACGAAATCGCGTCCGCCCTCCCAGGCGTTGATGAGGACCTCCAGCACCGGTCCGGGATTTCCCTGCCCGCTCTGCACCAGGCCGTAGATGTGGCTGATGATGACATAGGCACAGGAAAAGGACATGACCGAGCTGCCCGCGATGATCATCTCGTAGAACTTCTCGATGCGGTTATGAGCCTGTGTGTAGAACACGGCCTTTTTTCTCTCCTTTGGTAAGGCCGCAGTCGAAAGCACGGTCTTTGCAAGGATCAGCAAAATACACACCGCCATTCCCGCAAGCGTCATTATCAGAAATATCAGTTTTTCATTCCATCCGAAATCCGGATTCGTGTATGCTTCTAAAGTCATTTGATTTATGTTAACTAATGTGACACCGGGACTGTCCCCCTGTCACACCCCTGTCACATTTCTTAAATTATTCCCAGCGCCTGCAGCAGCAGAACCAGCAGCAATACGGGCGCCACAAAGCGGATCATCACCTTGTACAGGCTCTTCCTTCCGAATCTCGCCCCGGTCTTTGTGACCTCATCGATGACATAGCTGCTCTTTACAACCCATCCTATGAGGACACAGGTTGCGATGGCAACCACCGGCATCAGGATGTTATTACTCAGATAATCCATGACATCCAGGATCTGTGCCGTGGCACCGTTCGGGAGTGGAAGCTCAAAGTAGAGGACATTATAGCCCAGGCATACGATCAGGCCGACGCCTATGGCGAGGATCCCCTCTATGATGGTAGCCTTTTTCCTCGACATGCCGAACCTGTCCATGAAACTTGATACTATGGCCTCCATGATGGAGATACAGCTTGTCAGCGCCGCAAATATAACGGCAGCGAAAAAGATTATACCGATCACGATACCGACGCCGCCCATTTCATCAAATACCTTGGGCAGTGAGATGAACATCAGACCGGGTCCCGAGGAACTGAGGCCCTCGCTTCCCATGAAGGCAAACACTGCAGGTATTATCATGATACCGGCAAAAAAAGCCACCAGCGTATCAAAGATCTCTATCTGATTGATGGACTTCATCAGGTTGTCATCATCGCGTACATATGAACCGTAAGCCACCATGATACCCATCGCTATGGAGAGCGAATAAAAGAGCTGGCCCATTGCATCCATGATTACGATGATCACATCCTTGACGGTCTTTCCCTCAAGGGACGGAACAAGGTAGATCTTCAATCCCTGAAGTCCCGTCCTGACATTTCCCATCTCATCCGTATGTGAGATCGTGAGCGAGAATATCGCTATGCCCACCACCATCACGATGAGCACCGGCATCAGTATCTTTGAGATCTTTTCGATACCCTTGTCGACGCCCAGGTAAATAATAAAGGATGTCGCCAGCAGGAAAATGACCATATATATCACGGGCTCCACAGGTGCGGTGATAAATGATGTGAAATACCCGTCAGCTGCGGCTTCACCCGCACCTCCCGTGCAGAAGGCCACAAAATACTTCACTACCCAGCCGCCGATCACACCATAATAAGGAATGATCATCATGGGAACTATACAGGCAAGCTTGCCTATCCACTTGAATTTCGGATGGACCTCCCTGTACGCCGTCAGTGGACTCTGCTTGGTCTTTCTGCCTATGGCGATCTCTGTTGTCAAAAGCGTGAAACCAAAGGTCAGCGCCAGTATTACATAAATCACGATGAACAGTCCGCCTCCGTCTTTTGCGGCAAGATACGGAAATCTCCAGATGTTTCCGAGTCCCACGGCACTTCCCGCCGCTGCGAGCACGAACCCCAGCGAGCTCGAAAATGATGTTCTTTTATTATCCATACTTCCCTCCTTGATCTGCGTCAAATCGCCATATCCACTATACTACCCTTTTTCTGAACAGTTTTGCAAGTCTCTGCCGGCGTATATGCTTTGCCAGCTCCCCGCAGCCGTTTTCCACGCAGGTCACATCCTTCATGCAGGGGCATTGCGCCGAGTACAAAGCCTTCTCATATATCTCAAGAAACGAAAGCATCTCCTGCGGTATCCGCTCACCCGCCCTCAGTCTCAGCTCGGTTACTGTCTCGCCGCTTTTTCGGACGATCCCGCATTTTTTCAGCAGCTTCAGCGACCTTTCGCCGTTTGAAAGTATCCTTTCCTTTTCATCCATCCTGCTGTATCTGTATCTTCTGATGAAAATATCCGCCATAATAAAAACGATCACAAAGATCAATACAAACAGTAAGGGCAGGACAAGCTTTCCCGGATCAAACCGCTTTTTTACGCCCCAGGTTCCCGCCACATCCGCCACTGAACCCTCTGAAACCTCTGACCCGTAGCGTTCTGCCATATCACTCCCATAAGCTTTTCCCCCACCGTTGGCTGCTGATGTACTCCAGCCTGACACCGCGCGAAATCCGGGAGTCGGTTCAAAGATCATCCAGCCCTTGTCCTTCAGATAGACCTCCGGCCAGGCGTGGGCATCATCAGACATCACCTGCGCCTGCCTGCCGTTCATCTTCACACTGTAGCCCTGAACATAGCGCGCCGGGATGCCAAGCGCTCTTGAAAGCAGTACAAAGGCCGTGGCGTAATGCACGCAATAACCGGCCTTCCTTTCAAGCAGAAAAAGCTCCAGGAACTCCGTGCTGCTTTGGATATCATCAGGAAGTCTTCCGGGATTTGTGTCATATCTCATCTTTGAAAGCGCAGCCTCTATGGCCCGGAGCTTTTCGGTATCACTTTCAGTTCCTTCAATGATCTCATCAAGGTACGATCGCACCGCGGGCGACAGCCCGGGATCCTTGCCGTAAACTTCAAAAACATGCTCACCGTATTCTGTCAGCCCTTCAAATGTATATCCCTGCTCTTTTTTCCCGAGGAGCCGCAAACGGGCCCCGTTAAAATCCTCTTTATCTATCTTTATATCAGCCTCAAGAAAAGCCTGCAGGTCCTCGTTTTCGCCGTTTATATTATACCCCGCAGACTTGTAGGAGCGCCTTTTCTTTCCGGCAGACAAAAGGTCTCCTCCTCTTTCATACGGCATTTCATCCATGGCAAAGGGAAGCACCTTTGGGGGCACAAAAAGAAGTTCCGTCCTGATCCCCTCATACTTTACGGTCGTATAGATGCTCCTGATATAATCCCCGGGCCTTTCGGGATCATATTTATCAAGCGCCGCACGGGTCAGGAGCACATCATAGGTCCTGCCGTCCGTTTCGTCATCATCGGTCTTTTTCCATTCCCGGCCGTCAAAGCTGTCAAAGGTTCTTCCCGAAAGATAGAACCTGCCGTCGATCCTCTTGTCTACCGTAACAGACATTGCAGGATACGACCTCGATCTGATGCCGCTTTTGATCCCGCCCTCGTCGGAAAAACCCATTACCGCCTCATCGCCGTCCCAGCCTTTGTTCCGGTCAAATGAACCGATCACAAGCTCGCAGGCTGCCCTCGCATTCTTCACCGCCTTTTTCACAAACGCCCAGTCGTAGGGCTTTGCCGGTGCCTTCAACAGCATCAGTATAATAAGAACACCCAAAGGAAACGGCAGTATCCGGGTGACCGCCTGCGGCAGGGTCCCCTTCCCCTCCTTTTTCCAGCGGATCTCGACCTCTTCGGATGCGGTTACAAGGAGGTAAAAAAGACTCACCGAAACCTGGATCATTCCTGCAGGTATCTGCGCAAACATCATATAAAGGAGTGAGGATACAAGTCCTGCGACCGGGATCAGCTTCAGTTTTCTGTGCCGCAATGCCGCTTCCTCAAAAAGAAAAACAGCAATGCTCAGCAGCACAGGAGGGATCATCCATCCGTGGCTTTCAAAAAACACGCGTCTCGTCTCCCTTGACGAAATGATAAACACACCTGCGGCAAGGCAGATCAGAACCCCGCCCGCACCAAGCCTGACGCGGTTTTTCATATGCAGCAGCAAAACGAAGAATGCCGGTATCAGAACCGGCAGGATCCAAAGTGCTGCCGATCCCGTCTGCTTTGCAAACAAAAAGAGAGATGCCGACATTGCGAGAGGTATGATATTTGCAAGCTCATAGATGACCGGCACCATCACATCACCTCCGGAAGCGGAACATCCACCGGAACCTGTGTGTATTGCGCGGAAGCGTATCGCGGGGACGGTTCTCTGTAACACGGGGACGGTTCTCTGTTTCGTTTTGCGTATCGCGGGGACGGTTCTCTGTTTCGTTTTGGTTCCGCTTCTGCGTGAAACGCTGATGGATCCCGGTGTAACAGAGAACCGTCCCCTGT
>CAMVDF010000072.1 GCA_947166195.1 uncultured Lachnospiraceae bacterium | reverse complement strand
ACTCTTTCCCTACACGACGCTCTTCCGATCTATTGCAATTCAAACAAGAATCCCTTTGAGCAGAGCAGGATCGTCAAGGAGGTCCTTCACTCAGCCCGCCACGACCAGAGGATAGCGGACATACTCAAAGGCTTCATGATAGAGAGCTATCTGGAGGACGGAGCCCAGGAGCCCGGAGGCGGCTGCTACGGCAAGTCCATCACCGATCCCTGCCTCGGCTGGGAAAAAACAGAGAAGCTGATCTATGAGATCGCCGATCTTGTTTAAAAAATGGGACCGGGGGACAGTCCCCCTGTCATCTTTTTTGTGACAAGGGGACTGTCCCCCTGTCACATTCTCTTGTCCCGGTACGGTCTGTAGTGTTATCATTAGGAACAGGTTTTTTATTGTTGCAATAAAATCAAGACGAAAGAAGGAAAAAACATGATCAAGACCGGGAAACTAATCACTGTACTTGTGACTGTGATGCTTGCCGCGGCAACAGCTGCCGTGCCTGCAGCAGCTGAGGGAAAGGCAGCCAAAACAAAGACCTTTGCCGGAACAAAGACCACCGCTGATACAAAAGATGCTGCCGAAACAAAAGCTGTTCAGAAAGCAGGAGATGCGGAAAAGCTCAAAAAGGTCATGGAGGACAATGATCTGTATGTCCAGAAGGGACTTTTCACCGAGTTTGATACGGTGAAGCTTGCCTCCGAGGGGAAGCTTCTGAGCTGTTTTGGAAATAACGCGGGTTCGGCTTATCTGGTCTTTAATCTGCCGGCAGCTCCGGAGCAGGATACATCACTTGGCTCAAAGAAAATGGGATGGCCCGATGAGACTGCCACGGAATATGATGATCCGAAGGTTGAAAATTTTCCTGCCAATCCGTACTTTGCTCCGGGCGGATGGGAATACAAGCTCCGTCAGGATGAGGCGATCGTACTCATCACCGACCTGCCCGAAAAATGCAAGTATTATTCATTTATTAACTACATCATGTTCGCGCAGGACAAGCCCGGCAAGGATTATACAAAGATCCAGGGTATGTTTCAGGCGGGAAATGAGGAGACGGGCTTCTATCATCCGATCTTCGGTTCCATCGGAAATTCCCTCAATATGACAAATATAAAGCACAGCGGTGACAGCAGCTTTGGTACCCGCTCTGTTATCGTGATCGGTGCCAACAGGACCGTAAATGACCGTGTGGTCAGCTATCTGAATGAAGCCGGATATGATGAGGATATGATAAACATCATGCCGATCCCTGAGGACACCTACAGGATGGGACTTGAAAAGGGTGCCGATACCTTCTCTTTCCTCCAGCGTATATCCCAGCCCGAGGACAAAGATGCATACCGTGATTTTCTCGATAATATATCCGAAAGATCAACGGTCTACAGGGTGACCCCCAAAGAGGAAGTGAAGTCGGATTCATATAAAAATGAAAAGGTGATACCCCGCGGAAACGGTGAACATGAATCGGCAGATATTGAAGACGCGGAGGAGACCCTTGACGATATCCGCAAGTCCTTGATGGATACGTATTCGGATGAGTACGAGATAGAAGAACTTCCAACCGAAATAGCCGTGCCGGAAGGCCTGACGGCATATTTTACCGATTTTAATGCCAAGGGTGACAACAGGGATGCCATGTACCTGATGACACCGGAGTTTACTCTGGATTCGGACGAGGATTTTATCATCACCTACGGCGTCAATCATACGGCTGCAGGCAAGGGGATATACTCAAATGCAGTCCTCTATGCAAAGCCCATGTTAAACGGCGTGACGAGCATATATGATTCGATGTACGAGGGAAGTGCGAAGGAATGGCTTAATGACTCTGTGGATGCCGATAAATTCTACGTATACAAGATGGCCAGGACACAGATGGATGACAATACCGCACTGATCCCTTATTCCACCGGTAACGAGGATGGCAAATACTACGGCGTGGACAACGGCAACCCGGTGCTTGTGGCCTTCAGATCATATCTTGAGGATACCGGAACGGGAGCATCCTATTACGAGGTGGTGTATGACCGTGTGATGGTGCTTCACAAAAAGCCGGATAATAAAACCGCAGACGATGAAGCCGCAAGCGGTAAGAAGGAAAATGATGAAGCTGAGGATAATAAAACCGCGGATGTTGAAAGCCGTGGAACAGGGTACACGGATAATTCCGCCGGACTTAAGGATGCCCTTGAAGAGTCGGATTTTCAGGTTTCACAGGGTAAGCTCTATCCTTTTGACACATTAAAGCTTGCATCGGAGGGAAAGCTAAAAACCTGCTTCGGGAACAATGCAGGTTCTGATTATCTGATACTTGATCTTCCCGATGCCCCGGATCAAAAGGTTCCGAATCCGTTTTTCTCTCCCGAGGGCATGCATTTCAAACTCAGGCAGGATGAGGCGGTGGTCGTGGTTACAAAGCTTCCGGATCCCTGCAAGTACTGGTCTTTCATTACCTATGATATGTTTACGGCACAAAAGGAGGGCAAGGACTATTCAAAAGAAAAGGGCTTCTTCGGGCTCGGGGATGAAGAGACCGGGCTGTACCATACCATATTCGGCTCCATAGGAGCACCTGTTGACATGCTCAATGCCCGTCATGACGGTGACAGCGCGTTTGGCACGACGGCAGTCATAGTCATGTGCGCAAACAGGGATGTGAAGGAACGCGTGATCGGGTGTCTTGACGAGGCGGGATATCCGGAGAGCATGGTCAACGTGATGGAGATCCCGGCCGATGTCTATCGTATGGGACTTGAAAAGGGAAAGGATACCTTCAGTCTTTTCGGACGCATATCCCAGCCTGAGGACAGGGATGCCTATGATGCATACATAGATGCTCTTTCGGAAAATTCCTGTGTCTTCAGGGTTACGCCCAAAAAAGAAGTAAAACAGAATCCTTTTGAGGTCATGGATCTCAAACCACGAGGAAACGGAGTTCATGAAGCGGCCAGGGTGGAACGCTGCAGTGAAAACCTTGATGAGATCCGGGATGCGGTGATCGATAAATATTCGGATGAATACGATTATGAAGAGCTTACCACGGAAATAGGCATAATTGACGGACTGACTGCTTACACGAATGATGTCAATGCCAACGGAGACGTACATGATGCGGCATACCTTATTACTCCTGATTTCAAGCTGACAAGTGATGAGGATTTTGTCGTGGTATATGGTGTAAATCACAAGACTACCGGTAAGGCTCATTACTTTAATGCGGTGCTGCATGCAAAGCCCATGCTGAACGGCGTCTGTACAGTGTTTGATTCGATGCTTGAGGGAAGCGCGGATGAATTCCTGTCTCAAAAGACCTCAACCGGTAATGAATTTTATGCATATAAAATGTCCAGAGAGGACCTTGACGGCCACACCGCAGTCATCCCTTATTCCACAGGGAACAAGGAGGGAAAGTTCTACGGTGTGGACAATGACAATCCCGTGTTTGTCCTGTTTCGGATCTACCTTGATGAGACGGGCGTGGGAGCATCCTACTACGAGCTTGTAAACGACAGAGCCATAGTATTTCACAAGAAAAAATAAGCCGGGAGGGGGATGGTGACAGGGAGACGGTTCCAATGTACCAACCGTCCACCTGTCCCCTCTGTCCGGCATAGTTCATTGATTATAGACGTTTTTAAGCCTATCAGAATACTTACCATTCCTCGCGGATCTTCTTAAAATCGATACTTTTTAACACCTTTATCATCACGATCGTGAGAATGATCATGAAAACAAATTCAAACAGACCTGTCCCCAGACCAACAACGCCCGCATCGATCGCTCCGCCTTCGCCTTCTATAGTACCCTTCAAAACATAGCCGCCGGATCTTTCCTTACCTTCAAACAAAAATCTTGTTACTTCGATACACCCATCATAGAACCCGTGTGCCAGGGCACATGCCCAGATATTATGTGTTTTCCAATAAATGATCAGAAATGAAAATCCCCATAATCCACAGTTGATGGTTTTCATCGCTGCCTGTCCGAAGGCCAGAGGAGTGCTGACATCTGCCCCCAAAACATGGATAACACCAAATACGAAACATGAAACGATAGCGATCGCAACAAAAACGCCCTTTTTCTCCCTGTACTGATAGAGGATCGCATCATTGATGAGAGCACGGTAGGTAAGTTCTTCAAATAAACCCACAAAAAGCATCTCAACGAGAACGATGACAAGCGCCACCGGCCAGTCTGTCTTCAATGAGCTTGAGCGGATGGTGTTAACAAGAAGCATAACTCCCACAATTAATCCGTATATCAGGAATGGAAAAAGCTTTTTCAAAGCGTAGCCCGTCTCATTAGCACTGTTCTCAAACACTTTGGCGCCTGAGATCAGATACAGGAACAGGAGCGTCACAAAGGTTAATGCCATCCTGAGCAACATTCCCTCCAATCCAATACGATCATAGGCTGCCCCTACTACCTTCATAAAGACAAAGCTGAACACAACACCCAGGATTCCCGCAAGAAGCGGAACCCTTTTCATCAGATAATAAAATTGTTTCATTTTCTACCTCCTTTGGTTTTGACATGATAAATTGACGTGATAAATGTTATCCTGACGGGTTGACAGTCACCAGACTGCTATACGGTCCTTTGGCGCAATGTACATACCGTCACCTTCCTTAATACCGTAGGTCTCGTAGAATTCATCATACTGCTGGGCAGTAACATTGCATCTTAAGTAGTTAAGCGGGTGGGAATCCGTAAGTGCCTGAGACTCCAGCGCAGACAAAGTTCCGGATTTAGCCCATAAATATGCGTTGGCACGGAAAAACTTATCATAATCAAAGTCATCTATTTTTTCAGCCATCTTAAGCATACACTTGAATCCGGCCATATCGGCGATCGCCTCGGTCTGAACCATCTGTCCCCGATAGGGGGTTCCGTCATCAAAGGCGACTACGCTGTCATAATAGGCAATGAGCTTGTCAGCCCTGCCCATAAAGGCATCAAAATCCTCTTCCTTCCACCAGTTCCTGAAATTGCCGTCCGCATCAAACTGTGCTCCGTTCGTATCAAAAGCGTGGGATATCTCATGTCCGATCACGTTTCCCAAAGCGCCGTATTTTTCCTCAATGCTCATATCACTTCTGTATGTAGCGTCACAGAAGAAGCCGGGGACTATATTGATGGAATTGTCCTGCGGATTGTAAAACGCATTGGTAGTCAGGATGTTGATCTCCCATATATCCCTGTCGATTGTGCCGTTGATGCGGGTCAGCTCCCTCTCATGACTGGCTTTTCTGTAGTCAAGCAGCGCCTGGAAATATGATCCTCCGTCTTCTTTCGATGTAACACCGAACATGGAATCATCCTTCCATTTATCTGGATATACGGCATGTATCGTGATATGCTTAAGCTTGTTCTGAGCTTCCTTCCTGGTTTCCTCAGACAGCCATTCAACATCATCAAGCATCTCATAATAGGTATCAGCCGCGTCCTGGCAGAGAGTTCGTATCTCCTCACGTATTTCCTCATTCAGATATTTTTCAATATAGACACGTGAGATATTGTCTGAAAACATGTTCATAGTCTTATTGTAAGCTTCCGACTCATCGGACTTGCTTTCGGTGATCCCCAAATATTCATTGGCAAGCCTCTGGTTTGTCCTGTAGGCATCCTCGTCGATCGAGTCGATATAGCTTCCCAGTGTATGAGTAAGGACATACGCCTTGATCCCGTCAAGATTTTCTTCCGTATACAGGCTGTTAAGACCCTCAAGCCATCCGGGCTCCAAAAGATTTATAAGCTTTGATTCCGAATAACCGCGCTTTTCCATATACTGTACAAGCGGATAATCAGGAGACATTTTCCTTAGGTCATCCATTGTCATCGGATTAATCATTTTCTGATAGGCATCGGACGCGTTCTTTTCAAGACCGGTCATCTGATATTCAGCGATTTTTCCCTCAAGATCAAACATATCCTTGATCATCTGTTCTGTTTCATTTTCGTCAAAGCCAACCCGTCCAAGCATGTATGCGTATTGTCCCTCGCGCAGAGTTTTCAGTCTTTTGCCGTTTTCGGTCATTTTCACATATTCGGCGGAATCTCCCAATGATAGATTCGTAGTATTGATTTCCACACAGTATTTTGTGGAATCGGCCGCATTTACCTCGATTCCCACCTTTGATAACATAGCTCCGTAATCAAAGTTCATATCCGATAGCAGGAAATCCGTCATATCATCGAGAGTTTTCACCTCGCCAAGCTTCTCAACAAAAGGCATAAGCGGCAAAGCACCGACCTCGTTCCTGCCGTCCCAGTCAAGGTACAGTTCATAGAAATCCTGAGGCATCTGCGCATCCCTTCCTGTCAGGGATTTATCGGTTAATATATCAAGGCATCTTTCCTTAACGGTATCAGAGGCATCAAGTATAGGGAATTCAGCCGGATATCCCGGACGCAGCTCTGCATCACGCAGATAATCGTGGTTGATATTTAAGTAAAAATCATCCTTAAGGTCCGCATTAATGTCGTCAGTAACAATGCCCATGATATTGCTGTTGATCCACGGTTTCATGACAGAGGTATCAATATCCTGCGCTGCCTCGCTATCCTTATCTGATTCTTCAATAGGATCGTTCGGTTCCTCCGCATGCTCCACAGTCGGATTTACGTCCACACTGATATTTCCGTTCTCGTCCGCGGCTACGGTCGCGGAGCATCCCGCTGACAACAGCATCGTGCCCGCAATCAATAATGCGATACTCTTTCTTAGCATAGTAATCCTCCTCGTCACATGAATGAATAGTAAAATGCATCATTTACTATAGTAGTTTCTCCAAAATCTGGTACTATAGGGTAGCAAAAAAGGTGCCGAAAATCAAGTGTTTTATGCGTGTTTACATGGTTACAGGAAAAGTATCGCGGAGTTGGTGCCTCCTCAATAAAAGTGCAAGTCATGAGAATCCTGATTGGAAAACAACAGGAGAGCCGGGAAACCGTAAATTATTGTTAATAAAGACAGACAAAGAAGACAGGCTCGATGACGAGAATGCATTTATTATGGCAAAACTATTCGGGAGACTTTTAGTCGAAGAATATATGCCTCATCTTCGATTATCCTTGCTAAAATCGGCGAAAAATATTATAATTACCGTTGATTGTTTTATTTAATCCAAACTGATGAAAGGTGGGGTACTTAACATGGTTGAAAAACAGTTCAAAAAAGGTGATGTGATCTTCCGCGAAGGAGACAACGGCGAGAGCCTCTTTGATATCACCGAGGGAACCGTAGCGATCTTTACAAATTACGGGACAGACAGTGAGCAGAAGCTCACTGAACTCAAAAAGGGTCAGTTCTTTGGAGAGATGGCCGTGATCGAGGCATATCCCCGCAGTGCGACTGCAGTTGCAGAGGATGATGTCAGGGTTGTTGAGGTGTCCTCCGGACAGGTGGGAGATTATTTCAAAAACCAGCCCGAAAAGATCATAGATATAATGAATCATCTCGGAAAGAGGGTCAGCGAGCTTTCAGCCGATTACGGCGAGGTCTGCGCCATCATCGGAGAATACCGTGCGGACAAGGGCAAAAAGGACAGCCTGATCGACAGGATCAAAAAGCTTGCAAAGGCCGGCGGAAAGAATCTGGCAAATATCGAAAGTTTTGAATCAAAAAAGAAGGCTGCAGCGGTAGCCCACAGCGACGGATATTCAAACAAAGTGGAAAGCTTTTCAAAGGGCGCTGTGATCTTCAAGGAAGGCGAGATCGGAGACTGCATGTATGACATCCATTCAGGAAAGGTCGGAATCTACACAGGCTACGGAACAGCCGATGAGAAGTGCCTCACCCAGCTCGACCTCAACAATTTCTTCGGAGAGATCGGAGTGATCGGAAACACAAAGCGCAGCGCAACGGCAGTGGCACTTGCTGACGGCACAACCCTTGAGATGATCGCCGGAAAGGATCTGAAGGAGCTTTTCGAAAAGAATCCGCCCAAGGTTGAGATGATACTTGCATATATGTCATACAGGCTCAGGAAGCTTACAAGAGAGTATGTGACAGCCTGCGAGATAGCTGAAAAGATCGCTGCCGGCAAGGCAGGCGATGAAGTGAACACATTCAAGCCTAATTTATATGACTGACAGACCGGAAAACAGAAAAAACATATTTTTGCAGATCCAGCCGGTCCGCTCCCAGCGTGAAAAGTGGAGCGAACTTGCAATGGAAGAAGGGCTGGGATACGAAGTCCTTGAACTGTCAATGCCGCCCGCTCTCAATGAGAGCGGGCTTTTTGCCAACTGCCTTGAATGGTACAAAGAAAGCGGGCGCGCCGTCTCGGTCCACGGGTGCTTTATCGATGTCAATCCGGGCAGCGGGGATGCGCTGTTTCGCGAACTTTCGGCAAGAAGATGCAGGGAAAGCTGCAGGGCGGCAAAGGAGATGGGCGCACAGAATGTGGTCTTTCATTCAAGCTGTTTTCCTTTTTTGAGGGGCGGCTACATGGAGGGCTGGTCGGCATTTTGCGCCGAACTCTATGATGAGCTTGCAAAGGAATTTGACCTTCGCCTTTTCATCGAAAACAGCCCGGATATCGACCCCGATCCCCTGGCAAATCTCATGGATACCGTAAAGGATGAGCGAATCGGCGTCTGCCTTGACATAGGGCATGCAAACTATTCCGGCACGGCTATTGAGGTGTGGTTTGAGAAACTAAAGGATCACATCGGGTACCTGCATCTTTCAGATAATAAAGGCAGGTATGACGACCACCTGGCCATAGGTGACGGCGTTGTGGACTGGGAACTGGCGGACCGCCTCTGGAGAGGACTGGGGAGGAAAACGCCCATGACACTGGAGGTCGGAAACATTGACAGTGTGAAAAAGTCCATAGGATTTCTGCGTCAGAACGGATACTTTGGAGTCGTATGATAAAGGAGTCAGACATCATTGAACAGCAAAGAGCTTCTTCAAAAGAGTATAGTTGAGAGCATGTCAGAGGCGATAATGGTCATCGGCTTTGACGGGGCGATAAGCTTTGCAAATTCGGCGGCAGAGGAGATGCTGGGTTTTTCAAAAGACGGGCTTGCGGGGAAAAAATTTGCAGCCCTTTTTTTTGACGATCCTGCAAATGACGGTTTTTCCCAGGCGGTCCTTGATGCGGTGTATGAGCGCAATGTGAAGCACCAGTCGCTTGTGGTCTATCACAGAAAGGACAGGGCCATAAATCTGAGGGTGACCTCATCCTATCTGCATGAGGGAAAAGAGCGCATAGGTATAATCATAGTGATGAGCGATCTCACGGAACTGACTGATACCAGGGATGCGTTACGGCGGTTTCTTTCGGATGATATCGTAAAGCAGCTTTTTGATACACCCGAGGGTATGAAGGTCGGAGGAAAAAAACAGGTCCTTACGGTGATGATGAGCGATCTGCGGGGGTTTACGGCAATGAGCGAGAGACTGGATCCTGCAGACCTTGTGCTGATGCTCAATCATTATCTGGGTGAAATGACGGAAGTCATCCAGGAAAACAGGGGTACCATAATAGAATTTATCGGCGACGGGATCATGGCTATTTTCGGAGCCCCCGAGCCTACACAGACCCATGCCACAGATGCGGTGGTCGCTGCGCTTAGCATGCAGGCCCGTATGGAGGAGATCAACAGGTGGAACAAAGAACATGATCTTCCCGTACTTGAAATGGGTATAGGCCTCAATACGGGAGAGGTCATAGTCGGAAACCTCGGTTCCGAAAAAAGGACAAAGTACGGAGTCGTTGGAAGCAATGTGAACCTGTGCGGCAGGATCGAAAGCTACACTGTGGGAGGACAGATCCTGATCCCACCTTCCACATCATCCATGATAGATGCAAAGCTTGAGATCGCAAAAAAGATGACGGTCTATCCGAAGGGTGCAAAGGGTGAGCTGGAGCTTTCGCAGGTTACAGGCATCGGTGAACCCTATGATATCCATGTGCAGATGTCCGACAGCATCCTTCAGCAGCTGGATGTCTCCATACCGGTGGGCTTTTTCAAACTGGAGGGCAAACACGAGAGCGCAAGGAATTATTACGGCG
>CAMVDF010000071.1 GCA_947166195.1 uncultured Lachnospiraceae bacterium | reverse complement strand
AAGTATGAGGGAGAAGTCCCCGAGCATATCAAGAGAGAACTCTCGGAATGCGCCGAGATGGTATCCGACCTGGATGCCAAAATGATGTCGCTGAACGAAGAGATCAAGGATGGCACCGAGGATGAAGGAGCCATAGCAAGTCTGAGACTAATCAAATAGAGATCTGTCGAAAACCCCCAAAAAATGAGGAGTGCCCCGGTGTCCCTTGCGGAACACCGAGGCTATTATGAAAAAATTATCTTTCTGTTTGTCCTGTTTGTATATTCATATTAACCAAAATATGTGAACAAATTATGAACCCACTGTTAATTTTTGGTAAATCTCCACAAAAATGCAAAAAATAAATAGTATTTATTGTGCAAATTGCACAAGACATCACTGCCCCTGACTTCAAACAATTAATTGCGAATGAAGAGGTTTAATGCTAAAATTAGACTTGTATGTGAAGTCGGAAAGGGTTTTATTATGGATAATTTCATGGACAGGCTGGTCGAAAAGATCAATATGCAGAACAGCAGGACCCGCCGGGACAGAAGTGAAGAAGACATATACAGGAGTACCGGGATAAGGATCGAGGAATTCAGGAACTCCACTCATGAAGATATAGAAAACCTGAGAAAAGAGGCTGCGTCTCACGAGGACATCGAAGAGACAAAGACACTTTTGAAGGAGAGTACGGAAAAGCTGGCCGAGAGCATTTCAAAGCTCGGTGAAAACGATCCGGAAAAGATAAAAAATCTGGTAAGCGATGTCATCCACAAAGAGGATGTGAAGCTCTACAGGAATGTTCAGGCAGTGGTCACCGATGAGAACGGCAAGACACAGGAAGGCATCCGGGAGGTAAAGGAACTCCTTGAAAGGGAGGATCCCGAAGGTCTGAAGAGCCGTCTCGATGATATAGAGTCTATCGAAGGAGTGATTGCGGGACGGACGTCCGGGATCAAGGGGATCCTCGCGGCAGTGCTTGTGCTGCTGGTGCTGAACCTTTTGGGACTGGCATTTATCATAGCCCGCCTTTACGGTTTGGTGTGATCATGAGATTTCCGAAAGCACCCTCATGCTGCAAAGCAGAGGAGCTCTCCGGAAAAGCAAATACATAAACAGGTAGTTTGGGAGAAAGAGAGTGTCAGAAGAGATCGAGCGTTATGTCATAAGCGGGGGTAATCCCCTGGTAGGAGAGGTTGAGATCGGCGGTGCAAAAAATGCGGCGCTTGCTATCGTAGCCGCCTCCATCATGACTGACGAGACAGTATCCATCGAGAATATGCCGGATGTCAGAGACACAAATGTCATGCTTGAGGCAATGCAGAGCATAGGTGTCAATGTGGACCGGATCGACCGTCACACGGTCAGGATAAACGGCTCGATGGTCAAAAATGTGAACATAGATACCGAGAGCATCAGAAAGATCAGGGCTTCCTACTATCTGATGGGAGCGCTGCTCGGCAAATACAAGAGGGCTGAGGTGCCGCTTCCCGGCGGATGTGACATAGGAAGCCGTCCTATCGACCAGCATGTCAAGGGCTTCAGGGCACTGGGCGCAAACGTGGATATCAAGGGCGGCATAGTCAAGGCTTCAGCGGAAAAGCTGGTCGGAGCCCACATATACATGGATGTTGTGACTGTCGGAGCCACCATAAATGTTATGATGGCAGCCTCCATGGCAGAGGGAAAGACTATCATAGAAAATGCGGCAAAGGAACCCCATGTCGTTGATGTGGCAAACTTCCTCAACAGCATGGGTGCAAATATCAAGGGCGCAGGAACGGATGTCATCAGGATATCCGGAGTTTCAAGACTGAGGAAGTGCACATATTCCGTGATCCCGGACCAGATCGAGGCCGGAACCTTCATGTACGCGGCAGCCGTGACAAAGGGAGATGTGCTCATCAAAAATGTGATCCCCAAGCATCTGGAGTCCATATCGGCAAAGCTTCTTGAGATCGGATGCCAGATACAGGAGTTTGATGATTCGGTCAGGGTGGCAGCGACAAAGAGGCTTCGCCCGACGCAGATCAAGACTCTTCCGTATCCGGGATACCCCACGGATATGCAGCCGCAGGCAGGTGTTGCGCTGGCGCTTTCCGATGGTGTGAGTACGATCACCGAGAGCATATTTGAAAACAGGTTCAAATATGTGGACGAGCTGGTCAGTATGGGAGCAAACATCAGAGTGGAAGGAAATACAGCCTTCATAGAGGGAGTTGAAAGCTTCACCGGAGCACATATCAAGGCACCGGATCTCAGGGCGGGAGCGGCCCTTGTCATTGCAGGTCTTGCTGCATCGGGCAGCACGGTGATAGACGATATCTATTATATCCAGAGAGGATATGAGGATTTTGACAGCAAGCTCAGGAAACTGGGTGCACATATAGAAGTCGAAAAAGTAAACGGCAAGGTTTCAAGAGAAGATTTCAAAGCTATTTCATAATAAAAGAGAGGACAAAAAAATGGAAAAGAGATTATTTACATCCGAGTCAGTCACGGAAGGACATCCCGACAAGATCTGTGATGCCATTTCTGATGCGATACTTGATGAATGCATGAAACAGGATCCCATGAGCCGCGTGGCATGCGAGACCACAACCTGCACAGGCTTTGTGCTCGTCACCGGAGAGATCACGACAGAGGCTTATGTGGACATACAAAAGGTGGTCAGGGATACGGTTAATGAGATCGGGTATACAAAGTCGGAATACGGCTTTGACGGGAATACCTGTGCTGTCATGGTGGCAATAGATGAACAGTCATCGGACATTGCAATGGGCGTTGACAAAGCGCTGGAAGCCAGGGAAAACCAGATGACCGACGAAGAGATCGAGGCCATCGGAGCAGGTGATCAGGGAATGATGTTCGGATATGCAACAAATGAGACTCCCGAGTACATGCCCTATTCCATAGCCCTTGCACACAAACTCTGCAGGCAGCTGACCAAGGTCAGAAAAGACGGCACACTCAGATATCTGAGACCCGACGGAAAGAGCCAGGTTTCGGTCGAGTATGACGAGAACGGCAAGCCCGTCCGTCTTGAAGCGATAGTTATCTCGACCCAGCATGATGAGGATGTATCACAGGAGCAGATCCATTCCGATATCAGGAAGTATGTGATCGATCCTGTCGTATCAAAGGAACTGATAGATGACAGGACGAAGATATTCATCAATCCCACGGGGCGTTTTGTCATCGGCGGACCTCACGGAGATGCAGGTCTGACAGGCAGAAAGATCATTGTGGATACCTACGGCGGATATGCCCGTCACGGCGGCGGAGCATTTTCGGGAAAGGACTGCACAAAGGTTGACAGGAGTGCTGCCTATGCTGCCCGCTATGTAGCAAAAAATATCGTGGCAGCGGGACTGGCTGACAGATGCGAGATACAGCTTTCATATGCGATAGGTGTTGCACAGCCCACATCCATCATGGTGGATACCGCAGGAACCGGAAAGATCTCCGATGAAAAGCTGGTCGAGGTCATTCGCGAGAATTTTGATCTCCGTCCCGCAGGCATCATCAGGATGCTTGATCTGAGGAGACCCATATACAGACAGACTGCAGCATATGGTCATTTTGGAAGACTTGATATTGATCTTCCATGGGAAAAGACTGACAGAGCAGAGACATTAAAGAAATATCTGCAATAAAAACAGGCATTATACCGGGAGGGGAAGTTTATGCCTCGTATTCTGACGCAGGATCTGGTCCCTGGGATGGTGACGGCTGAGGATGTATATACCTACAACAATCAGCTTGTGCTTCTCAAGGACACGGAACTGTCGGACAAGACCATAACCAAACTTGAATTCTATTCGATCCTCAGTGTGAGGATCAAAGAGGATTCGATGGTTGCTGTGCCCGAGGATGGGGAGATCACGGGGGAGCTTTCCTATTCCCAAAAGATCAGAAACAGCGAGGAGTACAGGCAGTTCAAAAACGATTTTGACAATACCGTGAATTCCATGAAGGGCAAGGTCAATGATATCGTTTCGAAAAATGCAGGTAATATCTCCTCGGAAGAACTGCTTGAGGATACGCTTTCACTTGTAAACGAGGCAAAATCCGGGTTCCATCTCTTTGACATGCTCCACAACATGCGAAACTATGATGATCCCACCTATTCACACAGCGTGAATGTTGCTCTCATATGCAATGTTTTCGGCAAGTGGCTGGGCATGCCCGACAGGGATGTACATGCACTGACTCTGGCGGGACTGCTCCATGATGTGGGAAAACTCAAGATACCGGAGAATGTCATAGGAAAGCCCGCAAACCTGACCGATGACGAATATGAGCTGGTCAAGACACACACCATAGAGGGCTTCAATATACTCAAACAGTATGATTTTGATGACAGGGTCAAAAATGCCGCACTGATGCATCACGAAAGATGCGACGGTTCGGGATATCCCATGGGACTTTTGGGCAACAGGATAGATCCCTTTGCAAAGATCGTGGCCATCGCCGATGTCTATGATGCCATGACAAGTGCCAGGGTATACCGCGGTCCCCTGTGTCCCTTCAAGGTCATCAGTGTTTTTGAATCGGAAGGACTCCAGAAATATGATTCCGAGTACATACTTGTATTTCTGGAATACATAGTCAATACATATCTTAATAACCGTGTCAGACTGTCAAACGGAATGGAGGGGGAGATCGTTCTCATCAACAAGCTGGATCTCTCGCATCCCATGGTACACTGCGGAAACCGTTACATAGACCTTTCTCACGAGCACGGGCTGTATGTTGAAGAGATCATCTGATCCGGATATCTGACAGTATGGTTTGACATCGGCAGGGGTATATCGTTATGTCATTTGTACATCTTCATTCCCATACAGAATATTCACTTCTGGACGGATCCAACAAGATAAAAGAATATGTGGCAAGAGTCAGGGAACTTGGGATGAATGCCGCAGCAATCACAGATCACGGCGTCATGTACGGTGTGATCGATTTTTATAAGGAATGCAAAAATGCCGGGATCAAGCCTGTACTCGGCTGCGAGGTATATGTTGCTCCCGGATCCAGGTTTGACAAGGAAGTCAGCCACGGCGAGGACAGGTATCATCACCTGATACTGCTTGCGGAAAACAACAAAGGCTATGAGAACCTGATGAAGATAGTCTCCGTGGGATTCACGGAGGGCTTTTATTATAAGCCGAGGGTTGACAAGGAGGTGCTCAGAAAATATCACGAGGGCATCATCTGCTCATCAGCCTGTCTTGCAGGTGAGATCGCATCTTTTATCACAAAGGGTATGACGGCGGAGGCGGAAAAGGCAGCGCTTGAGTATCTGGATATCTTTGGAGAGGGAAACTATTTTCTGGAGCTGCAGGATCACGGACTGTCCGAACAGACCCTTGTGAACCAGACCCTTGTTGCCATGTCAAAAAAGCTTGGCATACCTCTCATCGTCACAAACGACTGTCACTATACCTATGAGGATGATGTGAAACCTCACGACATACTGCTCTGCCTGCAGACAGGAAAAAAACTGGCTGACGGTGACAGGCTGCGTTATGAGGGCGGACAGTTTTTTGTGAAATCCGAGGAGGAGATGAGGGGCATCTTTCCCTATGCG
Source organism: uncultured Lachnospiraceae bacterium (assembly GCA_947166195.1). Lineage (GTDB taxonomy): Bacteria > Bacillota > Clostridia > Lachnospirales > Lachnospiraceae > NK4A144. The sequence goes on along the minus strand of CAMVDF010000071.1, from coordinate 4,532 downwards.
CTTGAAGCGATAGAAAACACGCAAAAGATCGCCGACCGGTGCAATGTGGAGATAGAGTTTCACAAAACAAAGCTTCCTCGCTATGATGTGCCGCAGGGGTATGATGCATGGGGATATCTCAATCATCTGGCGGATGAGGGCCTGAAAAAACGGTATCCGGATGATGACGGGACTTTGAAAAAAAGGCTTGACGAAGAGCTTTCCATAATAAAAAACATGGGCTTTGTCGACTACTTTCTCATTGTCTGGGATTATATCAATTTTGCAAAGAGGAACGGCATACCCGTGGGACCGGGACGAGGGTCCGCGGCAGGATCGCTGGTTTCATACTGTCTTGAGATCACGGATATAGATCCCATCAGATTCGATCTGCTCTTTGAGAGATTTCTGAATCCCGAGAGAGTTTCCATGCCCGATATAGACGTTGACTTTGCCTACGAGGACAGGCAAAAGGTCATCGACTATGTGATCGAAAAATACGGCAAGACAAAATGCGTTCAGATAATAACCTTTGGAACCTTTGCGGCAAAGGGTGTGATCAGGGATGTATGCCGTGTCATGGATCTGCCCTATTCAAGGGGCGACAGTCTGGCAAAGATGATACCGAACGTTCTGAACATCACCCTGGATGAAGCACTTGCGGAAAACAGGGAACTGAGAGAACTCTACGAAAGCGATGACGAGGTCAGGGAGATCATAGACATGAGCCGCAGGCTTGAGGGACTGATCCGCAACACATCCATTCATGCGGCGGGGATACTGATCACTCCTGAGGATGTGGACAGGTATGTGCCGCTTTCAAGGGCAGTAAACGGAGAACTGACGACCCAGTTCACCATGACGACCGTCGAGGAACTGGGACTTTTGAAGATGGATTTCCTGGGACTTCGAACCCTTACCGTGATAGAGGATGCCGTAAACAGCGTCAACGAAAGACATCCGGAGGCGAAGCTTGATATTGAAAAGATAGATTATGATGACCCGAAGGTCATGGAATATATCGGTACGGGAAATACGGAGGGTATATTCCAGATAGAGTCCGGAGGCATGAGGGTCTTCATGAAAAAGCTGAAGCCAAAGAGCATAGAGGATATCATCGCCGGTATCGCTCTCTACCGTCCGGGTCCCATGGATTTCATTCCCAAATACATAGACGGAAAAAACAACGCGGACAATGTCACCTACGACTGTCCCGAACTGGAGCCGATACTATCTCCCACATACGGCTGCATAGTCTACCAGGAACAGGTCATGCAGATCGTTCAGAAGCTCGGCGGATATACCCTGGGGAGGGCTGATCTCGTCAGGCGTGCCATGAGCAAAAAGAAACAGAACGTGATGGAGGAGGAACAGGCCAATTTCGTATACGGCAACGAGGAACAAAAGGTTCCGGGTTGTGTGAAAAACGGTATAGATGAGAAGGTTGCAAAAAAGATATACGGCGATATGATGGACTTTGCAAAATATGCCTTCAACAAATCCCATGCAGCAAGCTACGCCTATGTCACCATGCAGACCGCTTTCCTGAAATACTATTATCCCGTTGAATTCATGGCGGCCCTCCTGACAAGCTTCATCGACAATAACGTGAAGGTATCCGAGTATATCCTCGTGTGCAGGAAGATGGGGATAAAGATCCTCCCGCCGGACATCAATGAAGGAGGAGCGGATTTTTCCGCCTGTGGTGATGATTCCATCAGATACGGTCTCTGCGCCGTCAAGTCGGTGGGCAGGCCCGTCATAGCCGCGATCATTGAGGAAAGAGAAAAGAACGGGAAGTTCAGGGATCTGTACGATTTCATAAAGAGAGTCTCCGGAAAGGAAGTAAACAAAAGAGCCGTGGAGAGCTTCATCAAGGCCGGAGCTATGGACTCACTCGGATCCAACAGACGCAGCTTCATGATGATACATTCACTTATGGCGGACAGTGTTGCCGAGGAAAAAAAGAAAAACATCGACGGTCAGATGTCCTTTGCCGACTTTCTGGGAAGCAGCGAAGCGGAGGATACCACTCCGTATGATATAACCATCCCTAATGTTGATGATTTTGACAAACAGACAAGACTTGCCTTTGAAAAGGAAGTCACCGGGGCCTATATCACAGGACATCCTCTCGAGGAATACGAAAAACTCTGGGAGGACAATATCACGGCAAAGAGCATAGATTTCAAGAGGGAAGAGGAAAATGCCCCGATCAAACTGAGCGACGGAAGCCGTCAGACCATAGGAGGCCTGATATCGGATATAAATGTCAGACAGACCCGAAAGGGGGACACCATGGCCATCATCACGATAGAGGATCTTGTGGGAAGCGTGGAAGTGATAGTGTGGCCGAATACCTATTATGAAAAAAGGGATATACTGACTGAGGATGGAAAGGTGTTTGTGACGGGCAGGGTCAAGGCAGAGGAGGAAAAGGACGGACAGCTTCTGGCCGACGATATATGTCTCTTTGAGGATGCGCCCAAAAAGCTTTTTATCAGATATGAGGACATGGAGGCATACGAAAAGGGAAAAAACGAACTGTTTTCCGTATTGAAAGGAAAAAAAGGAAATGATACTGTGATAATATATCTGAGTAAGGAAAAGAAACAGAAGCCCCTGAAAGAAAAGATTGATTCAAAAAGCCTGAAAAAAACCCTGCAGGAAATGCTGGGTGAGGAGAATGTAAAGGAGGGTTCCAATGGCAGAAGGTAAAAAGGTGAAAAAGATAGCAGTCCTGACCAGCGGAGGCGATGCGCCGGGAATGAACGCAGCCATAAGGGCGGTTGTCAGAAAGGCAATCGTGAACGGGATGCAGGTCACGGGTATCCAGAAAGGTTATCAGGGACTGCTCTCGGAGGAATTCATAGAGATGGGTCCGAGGAGCGTTTCCGACAGCGTCCAAAAGGGAGGAACCATCCTTCGAACTGCAAGGAGCGAGGAATTCAGGACCGATGAAGGTAAAAAGAAGGCGGCAGCGATCTGCAGGAAGCACAAATTTGACGCGGTTGTCGTGATCGGTGGAGACGGATCCTACAGAGGAGCCCAGTCGCTGAGCATGGAAGGGATACCGGTGATGGGTCTGCCCGGCACCATAGACCTGGATATCGCCTGTACGGATTACACCATAGGCTTTGATACGGCGGTGAATACTGCACTTCAGGCCATAGACAAGGTCAGAGACACATCCTCCTCCCATGAAAGATGCTCCATCATAGAGGTTATGGGCAGGAATGCGGGATACATAGCGCTCTGGTGCGGAGTTGCCAGCGGAGCCGAGGATATCCTCATACCCGAAAACTACAACTTTGACGAGCAGGAGATCATCAATCATATCATAGAGAGCAGAAAAGTCGGAAAGACGCATCATCTGATAATAAATGCGGAGGGCATAGGCCACTCCACCTCCATGGCAAGGCGTATAGAAGCCGCGACCGGAATGGAGACCAGAGCCACGATCCTCGGATATATGCAAAGAGGCGGATCACCTACCTGCAAGGACAGGTACTATGCATCCATGATGGGAGCCATGGCAGCGGACCTCCTTTCAAAGGGAGTGGTGAACAGAGTGATAAGCTACAAGAACGGTGAATTCACTGATTTTGACATAGACGAGGCTCTGGCAATGAAAAAGGAGATCTCGGCCTATCAGTTTGAGATAGCAAAGGCTCTTTCAAAATAATATGAAAGGCGGGCTGACAAACAGACAGTTCAAAGAGATCAGGGCACTGATCGAAAGAGGAAGCGCGAGAAAAAAGACCGGTCTTTTCACGGGAGAGGGAGAGAGGTTTTTTGAAGAGATCCCGGAGGAACTGATAGAAAAGGTCGTGGTATCGCAGTCATATCTGGAAAAGCACCCCGATACGGATGCTTTTGTCCTTGAGGATGAAGCATACAGAAAGCTCTGTGATACAAAGCACCCACAGGGGATACTGGCTGTGATAAAAAAACCGGCGACAGCACCTGTGGATATAGTTTCGCTTGCATCAGCTGACGGAACCACCATGATACTTGAGGGATTGCAGGATCCCGGAAATCTGGGGACCATCATACGAACATCAGAGGCGGCAGGGGTAAACTGTGTCGTGATGGACAGAAACACTGTCGATATCTTTTCGCCAAAGGTCGTCAGGTCCACCATGGGCTCCATATTCCGCGTGCCGTTCATCTATACGGATGATCTGAAGAACCTGCTTTCAAAGCTTCGGGAAAAAGGCGTTGCACTCTATGCGGCAGACCTTGCCGGCAAAGATATGAAGAGTGTGAAGCTTGAGAAAAAGAGGGCCTTTGCCATAGGAAACGAGGGCGCAGGACTGTCAAAAGAGATATCGGATCTTTGTGATGCAAAGATAAGGATCCCCATGAAGGGAAAGATAGATTCACTCAATGCCGCTGTCGCGGCAGCACTTCTCATGTATATGGAGTAAAGGATGTTCTTTGAAAGAAAAAAGGAAAAAGAAGAGGTACGGGAGGAGACTGTCATAAGCCCGGGAACGCCTCTGTATGAGGTAAAGTGTCTGAGGTACGGCAGACATCCCGAAAAGAAAAAA
>CAMVDF010000070.1 GCA_947166195.1 uncultured Lachnospiraceae bacterium | reverse complement strand
CCGGATATCGTAAGGAATCCGGCCGAGGGGCGGTCTTTTCTGACTCTCGTATAAACATTCCCTCTAATATGAAGTTAACGCTCCATGCGAATAAGAAACTCCGTAGTATCTTCTTCAAGTTTTTTATTTTTAGTTTTATGGAATCCATGTCGTTCGTAAAATGAAATTGCTTTACTGTTCTTTTCCAAAGCCCACAAGAAGTCGGCATGTTGCTCTTCAATTGCATTAGTCAACAGTTTTGACCCAATAGATGCATTGTGCAGGACAGGTTCAACAAACAGTTTTTTTATCTCTCTGTCTTCAACTTGAATAAAGCCCTTTACAACACCATCGTCGTATACCCAAATACTGTCCAAATGTCCTTCATACCATTGCATTACAGTCGGCACTTGCAGCGTTACAAAATAAAAATCATCATCTTGGAAAATAGGATAGAAGTACATTCTGTAATTAAAAATCTGAATCTCAGCGATACGTATGAGATCCGTTTTATCTGCTTTTCTTATATTATCCATTTGTCTTATCCTCCAAACTTCGATTTGGTCTCTATGTTATCCTGTAAGATATAGTAGCTACTATATCATCTGAAAATGCCTCAAAGCCTCCTCTATAGCCTTAACCTTTTCCTCTGGGCATCCGGGCTGTCTGCTGTTTTCTGATTTTGGCTTATTATAGTTTTCACGCTCTATAATCCCATGCTTCTGCTTTACCTGAGCAATGTTCAGATTTGTTACATGAAATCCGTACTTTTCCTGCACCCAGTTCTGAATCTTCTTGTACGTAGCCTTTGTTTCAGCACCTGTAGCATCAATCTCATCCAGATTAATCTCTATCTCAATATGATCATCCGGCTTTTGTTGGGACAGAAGAACAACAGTCTCGACATTCCCCGTTCCGGGGAACATATCCACGGGGACGGCTTTTTTTATGCGGTAGCCGGCTTCCGTGAAAAGGGCCAGATCCCGCATCAGTGAGGTCGGCTTGCAGGAAACATAGATGATGTTTTCCACGCCGTAGGAAAGGATCTTTGCAAGCGCTTTCGGCGTCGCCCCCTCTCTGGGCGGGTCCATGATGATGAGATCGGGCTTTTCATCAAACTCCTCCAGCACCTTCAGCACATCTCCGGCGATAAACTCCGCATTTCCTATACCGTTATCCAAAGCATTCTGACGTGCGGCGGCAACAGCCTCCTCAACTATCTCTACGCCCACCGCCTTTTCTGCCACGCCGGAAACTATCTGGGTGATGGTCCCCGTCCCGCAGTACAGGTCAAATACAGTACCTGCGCTGCCCGAGCCTGAAAGCGCCTCCTTCACATATCCGGATACCGTCGAATACAGAACTCCGGCTCCTTTGGTATTTGTCTGGAAAAAGGAAAAGGGCGTGATCCTGAACCGGAGGCCGCAGACTTCATCAAAAAACCATTCCCTGCCGTATAATAAAACCGTTTCGTCAGCCTTCACCGCATCGGCCGGACTGTCATTTATTATATGCACTACACCTGTAATATTTCCGGAGAGCTCCAGAAACAGGATCATATCGCGATAATCCCTCATGATATCAACCGGGCCGGAAGCCGAAGTCGTAACGATGCATACAAGGATCTCCCCCGTTGCCGATCCTTTTCTCAACAAAAGATGCCTCAAAAAACCCTCTCCCGTATTTTTATGATAAAAGGGAAGCCCGGTTCCTTTCCAGAATTCAAGGGAGGCTTTTCTTATTATCTCAAAGTCGGGATCGGAAATATTACATCCGTCAGTATTTACTATGTCATTGAAATGACCGGATACATGCATACCCAGAGTCATCTCCCCGCCCTTGACCTCATCGCCAAAGGAATACTCCATCTTGTTCCTGTAGCCCGATGATAAGGGTGAAGACCTGATCTCTTCCAGAAAGTCATCTGCAGATACTCCCGCATATCCGGATTCCGATTTCAGGAAGTTTTCGAAAAGGGTACGGATCTGTCCTTCCTTGACCACAAGTTCTTCTGTATAGGGAAAAGTCTGATATAAGCACCCGCCGCATTTTCCGAAAACCGTACAGGCCCTGCCACAGGTCTCAAGCGGCGATCTGACGAGCACCTCCAGCAGTCTTCCTTCTTTTGATCCCGTTTTGTTTTTTGACAAAATAAAAGAAACCGTCTGTCCCGGAAGAGCGTTCTTTACGATCACCTTCTCTCCTTCGACATAGACGATCCCTTTGTTCGGAAAGGCAAGCGAGCTCACCTTTCCCTCATATATGTTTCCTTTTTTCATTCCTTTGACGAATCCTCGAGATCCTCATCCTCAAACAGATCATCATCGTCGTCAAAATCCGGATCATCATCAAAATCCTCGAGATAATCGGGAGTGAAATACTTGTATACCGCAAAGGCTATGGCTGCAACCGCTGCAACCGCACCCAGGACAGCAAGTATCGTGACGACCGGGCTCTTCTTTTTGGGCTCTTCCTCTTTTTTCACAAGCTCATTCAGCTTTACAGCCGCAAGAATATCGTTTGCCTTCATATCCTTCAGATCCTTTGCATTTTTCATCAGTTCTTCCCTCTTGAGAGCTACATTTCCGAGGAATCCCTCTGTTCCGCTCTTTGCAAGAGCAATGATCTCATCCAGCCTGTCTCTGCCACCGCAACACTTCATGATAAACCCCACCTTTCATGTCAGACTTCTGTTAAAGAGTATACTACACCTTCTTTAATTTCGCAAACCCCGCGTACATTTTTCTCTGTCCCGTTTTGTCAAAATCAACGGTGACCTCGTAATCTCTTTCGCCCTTCACTATGCCAAGTACCGTGCCTTCACCCCATTTGAAGCTTCTGACCCTGTCTCCGGTCCTGTACTCGGGTTCCTTCACCTCGATGCTGCTTCCGAGTTTTATCTTTTCACCGGTAAAAACCTTTTTTGTTTTTCTTTCAGACTGCTCTCCCGGTTCGAAGGACGCTCTGTACGAAGGACGCACCGTGCTTCCGTCCGAAAACCTCACCGGTCTTTCAAACCTGTCCTCACCTATGTTCATGTCCAGCAGGCCGAAGGGCATCTCCCTGACAAAACGGCTCGTAGACTGGTATCGTCTTTCGCCGTTGATGAACCTCGAAGCTGCGCAGGTCAGGGTCAGCTCCTTCATGGCCCGTGTCAGTGCCACATAGCAAAGCCGCCTTTCCTCCTCTATTTCCGACTCATCATCCGCATTTATTGCAAGATAGCCGGGAAACAGTCCTTCCTCCATGCCTGCCACGAATACGCAGGGAAATTCGAGGCCCTTTGCATTGTGCATGGTCATCACACGCACCCTGTCCGTATCCTTTTCATCAAGAGCCGTGTCAACATTGTTGCCTTCAACACCGTTCTGTCTCATGAAATCCACCAGATCCGGCTCATCAACGGAATCCTCATATTCGTCAAGCGCCTCCTTCAGCTTGTCTATGTACTGGATAGTCTCGAGATAATCCTCCGGTGTTTCCGATGTTTCATCAAGATAATACAGATATCCGCTCTCCTTCAGGACAAGATCCGTAAACTCCGAAAGCCTCATATCTGCCGACTTTTCGCGGAGAAGATCGATCAGCGAAACAAAATCCTTCATGGATGCGGCAGCCTTTCCGCCAACACCTGCAAATGAAGGCTCCCTGCAGGCCTCCAGCAGGGATATGCCCTTTTGTGCCGCATATGCGGCAAGCTTTTCGATACTTGCATTGCCTATTCCTCTTTTCGGGATATTAATGATACGGACCGTCCTCATGTCATTTTCTCCGCTTACAGCTGTAAGGAGATATGAGGTGACATCCTTTATCACCTTTTTGTCCCAGAAACGAAGTCCCTTCACCAGCTCGTAATTCATCCTTCTGACCCGGAAGGCGTCCTCAAATTCCTTTGACTGTACATTTGTCCTGATGAGGATAGCAAAATCATTCAGGCTGCAGCCTCCGGAGGATACCTTTTTTTCAATCTCATCGGCTATATAGGCCGCTTCTCCCGCTGCCGAATCAAGCTGCTTGAACCTGATCTTTTTCCCGTCCTCACTTTTTGTCCACAGATTCTTTCCCTTTCTGCCCTTATTATGCGATATCACCTGATTTGCCACATTGAGGATATTTGCCGTGGATCTGTAGTTTTCCTCAAGCTTTATGACCGCGGCATCCTTGTAAATCTTTTCAAAATCAAGGATATTGCGGATATTTGCGCCTCTGAACCTGTAGATCGACTGGTCATCATCGCCTACAACGCAGAGATTGCGGTACTTTGAGGCCAGAAGCCGGATGAGTTCAAACTGGGCGCTGTTGGTATCCTGATACTCGTCGACCATGATATATCTGAACCTGTCCTGATAGGACTCAAGCACCTCGGGATATTTTTTGAAAAGCTTCACGGTATTCATGATCAGATCGTCAAAATCCATGGCATTATTCTTTTTCAGCTGCTCCTGATATGCCTTGTAGACCTCTATATAGACCTTTCTGTGGAATTCCTCATAATGCCTTTCCTCGTAGGCACGGGGATCGAGGAGTTCGTCCTTTGCCGCCGATATCGCATTCATCAGGCTCTTTTCCCTGTACATCTTTGTATCCACATTCAGCCTCTTCATCACATCCTTGATGACGCTTTTCTGGTCTGAGGCGTCCGCCACCTCGAAATTGGAACTGTATCCCAGCTTTTCCGCATGTGAAAACATTATCCTCAGACAGGTTGAATGAAAGGTTGATACCCAGATATCCTTTGCGGCATCCCCCGTCATTTTCCCGATCCTTTCCTTCATTTCCCGGGCAGCCTTGTTCGTAAAGGTCAGCGCGATTATATTCCACGGCTTCACCTTTGCCTCTTCTATGAGATACGCCGTTCTGTAGGTCAGGACCCTCGTTTTTCCGCTGCCCGCCCCCGCAAGGATCAGCACCGGTCCGTCGGTGGTCTTTACCGCTTCAAGCTGTCTGTCATTCAGTTCTTTTTCAAAATCCGTCATCTTCTCTCCTTATTGCAAACGCATTGATACGGGGTGTATAATCTTCTCCATGGAATACAACACGGAAACCATAATAAAAGAGCTTCTTTCATATCTGAACAGGGCTGACTACATAAAGGCCGAGGATATCCCCGATATAGATCTGTATATGGACCAGGTCACTACCTTCATGGAGGAGCACTTAGGCTCCACCAGACGCCATTTTGACGACAAGATCATGACAAAGACCATGATCAACAACTATGCCAAAAACGACCTGATCCCGCCGCCCGAAAAAAAGAAGTATAATAAAGAACACATCATGCTTCTCATCTTCATTTATTATCTGAAGAACATCCTGTCGATAAGCGACATAGACAGGCTGTTAAAGCCTCTGCGCGATGATTATTTCGGCACTGCAAAAAACGGTGTTTCCATCGAAAAGATCTACAGCGCGATCTTTTCCGAATCTGAGAGGATGTTTCCGAGACTGTTGAAGGACATAGACACCTATGCCCGCAGATCCGAGAGATTTTCGGAAGACTTTCCGCAGGATTCGAGTTATCTGGATTATCTCGGTATGGTATGCATGCTCGGAGCCGATATCTACATCAAAAAACAGATGATGGAAAGGCTCATAGACCTGATGCCAAATCCCAAAGATTAAAGATCGGCGTAGCCTAAATATCCCTTAGTTTTTCCACCGGCTCATACAAAAGATCGTTTATATTGAGATCCTCGTGATATCTGTACGCACTCATGAAGGTTTCGGTTTCCGGGAATATCTCCTTTGTCAGCTTTTCGAGTCTGACCCGTTTTTTCGGTACATCCTCTATTTCCCTTACTATGGAAAACGCCGCAAACACACCGTTTCCAAGATAGCCTTTGACTGATTCCTCCGGATAGAGTTCATCAAAGATCCTCTGGCAGTTGGTTATGGCTTCACATACAACGGTCTGTCCGTATCTGCTGTTCATCAAAACGAGCGGTCCCACATCCAGTATTGTTATGACCATCACACCGATATCCTCGGAAAGCATCATGGATTCCGACATGCCGACAAATTCCCTTCTGCGAAGGAATCCTGCTTCTTCTTTGGCATTTTCTATATATTCTATCTCGGCTTCGACCCTCAGATCCTCGATCAGGCGTTCATTGATCTCCCTTGACCTCATTATCATGCCGTTTATCACATTTGATATATAATAACCGACTATGTCAAAGACACTCTGATATTCCTCGGGTATATCAAACAGAAGCACTCCGAACTGCCATGTATCAAAAAAGACGGATATCATTTCATGAGAAGATGGTATCCTTCCCGTATAATACATATTTCCGGTGATCTCATCTCTTTTGATCCTCTGCTTGCTCCTGGGAACGCTCACGACTCCGTCCTCGGAATTTCTGTACGCCTTGAGGTACAGGACATCCGGAGTGCTCCATTCATCCCCGTATTTGAATTTGACAGGCTCATCATACAGGTACAGATAAGCACTCATCACATCCAGTTTTTCAAGAGCCTCTATTATCTTGAAACAGCCCTTTTCAAGACTGCCGCTCATTTCCATCAATGCTATGCAGAACCGCGTCACCTTCCGGTTTACATCCCAGTCGATCTTTCTGACTATCTCAGCCTTGTTTGTCAGAAGTTCCACCACCCTCTTTTTGATCCGTGAAAGGAGTGATTCCATTTCTGTACGGCCGGTCATGGTCAGATCCCTGGCGCAGTAGATCTTGTAGAGCAGGTCAAAAACCCTGAAAAGCCTGCTGGGATCTATATACTCCAGGCCTCCTCTCTCGATGACATTTGCCATCTCAGTATATATGTCTTCGGAGGTGTTCCTTTTTACAACATTTCCAAAATATCTCGCCACTATCCTCTGTATGGAATCCTCTATGAGCTTCCTCTGGCACTCGGACTGGTAATCATGCAGTATACCCGTGAAAATATAGCTGACGATCAGCTCGCTCAGCGCGTTTATATCAAAGTAGGAATTGACGCCGATATCCTTTCTCTTTTCAAGCTTCAGCAGATCCCTGTACGGCTCGTGGCCGCAGGAAGCCCTGGGGATGAACTGGGTATCGACTCTCTCCCTGTCAAATTCCTCTCCGTCTATCATCCTGGAGCCGACCTTCACGGACTCATAGCCCAGGGTCACGGCATCCGCATATACAGTGGCAAGCTGGGGCTCCATCCTCGCACTGTCCGGGTTGTTGTCAAAACCCGTTACCAGGATATCCTTTCCTATGGAGATGTCCATCTCATCAAGAACCCTGTAAACAGCCTGTGCCATTGCATCATTTGCACAAATCACGGCATCCGCGTCCTGATTACTTTCCAGAAGTTTCCTTGCCTCGCTCACACAGCCGGAACTGAAATCACCGTAGCCGATCATATTATCGTCCACTTCGATGCCGTATTCCTGCATCTTTTCCCTGTAGGCAAGGAGCCTTTCCTCCGCATCGGTATTTCCTTCCGGTCCCGAAAACATCAGGATATTCCTGCAGTTTCCCTCCTCGACCAGATAGGCGACAGCCTCCTTGATGCCCTTGCTGTTGTCATACTGAATGCTGGGAACTCCCGGAAAGGTGTCGGCCACCACAAGTTTTTTCTTGTCGGAAAGCCTTGACATAAGCTTTCTTGAGATCTCACTTCCGTTACAGAAATAGCCGGAACCCAGAATGACCAGATCAACGCCATCAGTTGCAGCATACGAGATCAGAGGATTTCTTTCGAAATCCACATGCATGCGGTCCCTGTACCTCTTTTCCTTGGAGTAATACTCCTTTGAAAAGATCCTGCCGGATTCTATGATGAAGAGATTTATGCCCAGCTCCTCAGCCGCCATCTTCGCACCCTTGGTGATGGGTCCGTAGAAAAAGTTATCCAGCTGTTCTATTATTATGGCTATGTTCTTTTTTCTGTTCATTGCACACCCATATCAAAAAAGCAGTTGCCTTTAACGGCAGTTTAAGAGATGAACGCCCTGTATGCCTTGCATGCCTCGTAAATATCCGATTTGCTCGTCACTTCCCACGGTGCATGCATGGAAAGAACCGCAACTCCGCAGTCAACGACCTCCATACCGTAAAGCGACATGATATATGCTATGGTACCGCCTCCGCCTGCATCGACTTTTCCAAGCTCGCAGGTCTGATAGGCGACATTGTGGCTTTCGAGTATGTTCCTGATCTCGGCAAAAAACTCTGCGTTACAGTCGTTTGAACCGCTCTTTCCGCGGGATCCCGTATACTTGTTGAAAACCACGCCCTTTCCGAAATATGCCGAATTCATCTTGTCAAATACCGATGCATACAACGGATCAAAGGCAGCAGATACATCACTTGAGAGCATCTTGCTGCGGGCAAGGCATCTTCGAAGCGACAGTTCACTGTATACTCCCGCAGCGTTCATTATCTCGGCCAGGGCATTTTCAAAAAATTTTGACCGCATGCCCGTAGCTCCGACACTGCCTATCTCCTCCTTGTCAACCAGCAGACAGACAGCAGTACGGTCCACCTCAGGAACCGAAAAGAATGCCGCAAGGGATGTATAGGCACAGACCCTGTCATCCTGTCCGTAGGCAAGGACCATGGACTCATCTATACCCAGGCTCCTGGCCTTTCCCGCAGGTACGACCTCCAACTCTGCGGACATCAGATCATCCTCTTCTATGTCGTATCTGGTCTTCAGAAGCTTCAGCACGGAAGCCTTGACGGCCTGTTTTTCCTTGGTCTTTACCGGCATACTCCCGAAAAGGACATCCAGATTTTCTCCCTCTATGGCCTTTGACAGCTTCTTTTCCTGCTGTTCGGATGCCAAATGCGGCAAAAGGTCGGTTATACAGAATACCGGATCTTCATCCTTCTCCCCGATATTTACGTTTATGATGGTGCCGTCGGTCTTTGATACCACTCCGTGGATCGCAAGAGGAAGAGTGACCCACTGGTATTTCTTGATCCCGCCGTAGTAATGGGTGTTCAGGTAAACCATCCCTCCGTCCTCTATGACGGGTCTTTGTTTGACATCAAGCCTGGGGCTGTCTATGTGGGCTCCCAGTATCTGCAGCCCGTTCTCAAGAGGTTCATTTCCTATATTAAAAAGAGCTATGGTCTTTCCCATATATGATGCATAGACCTTGTCACCGGGATGTATCCTCGCATCCTTTCTGATTATCTCATCCAGATCTCTGTAGCCAGCTTTCTTTGCCATCGAAACTGCAAGATTCAGGCACTCTCTTTCCGTCTTTCCCTTGTCAAGGAAATCCATATAACCGTCACACAGATCCTTGAGTTCCTCTCTGTCTGACTTGCTGTACGAAAGCCAGGCATTATCTTTGTTTTCCAATATCATATTCACCTCCGGTCCGATTTTTTTCAGCCATCTATATCCATTATGGTATAGGGATCGATGAACTGTCCTTCATAAGATATCTGATACTTCAGAACCTTGCTGTCACCGCTTATCTGAAAAAGCGTATCTCCCCTTTTAACCTTCATCCCCTCGGCAACATACGGTGTATTGTCCTCGTAATAGACCGTCTCATATCCGTTCCCGTGGTTCACCTTTACGGAGTACCCGTTTTCCACACTCTCTCCCGCATAGACCACCACTCCGTCTGCCGCAGATATCACCTTTGAGCCGTCGCCCGTAGTAAAGGTTATGTACTGGTTTTCGGGAGTATAGGGACTTGGGATCGAAACCGTTCCCGAAACCGGGAGAAAGGTGGGAACATAGCTTAAGTCCACTTCCTCGGTCTCCTGCTCGATCTCTTCCTCGACACTTTTTGATTCAAGAAGCGCATTGGCGGACCGCAACTGGTTCTGAAGATTTTCATTGTCCGCCTGAAGGACTATCATATCCTCCGAAAGTGCGCTGATCCTTTGTTCGAGTTCCTCGACCCTTGCCTGATGCCTTTCGTCTTTTTCGGTGTTGTTTATCACGTACATCACGGCCGCGCCCACAAGCACGAGCAAAAGCAGCACCACAAGGATCATAAAGTCTGCCGAAGTGCGAAAGGTCCTGACATTTCCTCCTCCCTCGGGAACCATCAGAACATTGTACCTCACACCGGCCTTTTTTTCTGCCGTTTTTTCTCCTGTCGTTATCCATTAATACTCACTCCCTTAACTAAAACAGTAGAGCAAATTTGTATATTTGGGTCCAAAAGATCTT
>CAMVDF010000069.1 GCA_947166195.1 uncultured Lachnospiraceae bacterium | reverse complement strand
GTCACCACATACCAGCCTGAATTCATGGTAACGGTGGAAGCTGTGACAACCGCAGCGTCTTTGCCTTCCGGTAATGTGGCCGTTTTAAGTTTGTCATCAGATGGCTCTGATGGATCGTATTTTTTAAAGGTCAGTACGCAGACGCGGACATTTTCTTGTTTGCCGGTGTAATTAGGTGATTTACCTGTAACTGTAAGAATGTAAAATCCGGGCTCTTTCATCTGGACAGAAGTATTTGACCCCTCTTTTTTACAGGAATAGGTGTAATCTGAATTATTTGTAAGCGTTTCTCCGACATTATTTCGTACAACGGGAGAGATGGTGCTGCCTGTATACCGATAAATCATTTTTACATCGGCTTTGGTAATGTCTGTACTTTTATTCGCCCATTTGGCATAGAGATACAGGTCAGATGTCACCGCTGAGTTGAAATCATATCGTATCTGATAATCGGGGTCCTGATACCATCCGGCAAAACCAAGACCTTTATACTTATGCTGAGTTCCATCTTTAGGATTAGTCGGCTCAACAACCTTGCTTCCTTCTTTCAAAAGCTGCATCGCCGGAACCGGAGTATATCCTCCGCAGTCAAAGCTTACGGTATAGAATGAGTCGGTTGTAGGAGAGAGTATGATATTTTCATTTTCATATTCGTCCTTTATTAAGGAGGCGTTTGCTGCTATATAAGCATGTCCTTCGTTGTCGATAAAGGCTTTTCCAGTTGCGATGGTAACATTGCCCGCTATCGAAAGGCTGTTTGTACTGACATAGTCTGTCATATTTTTCCAGCTGAGGGAAAGAGCTCCGTTTCCACCAAAACCTGATCTGATTCCCCTATTTGAACCTTTAGCACTAACCTTTCCTCCGTTGATAATTATTATTTGCGAAGCAAATAAGCCGAAATTTTCACCACTACTTCCCCACTTAGTTTCAGCATGGACCTCGCCATCGTTGATAGTGATATTTCCATTTTCTGACTTAATTCCTGATGCGTCATAATCCTCGGTAACTGCGGTGACCTTTCCGCTTTTGATTGTAATGTCATATTTACCAACTATAGCATTAGCGTTAGGATCGCTTGTATGGGCATCTATGATACCGCCGTTTATTGTGATTTCCCCGCCACTACTGTATATGGCATAACCAAACGCGCCGGTAGTATTGGCAGTGACGTTGCCGCTGAGGGTGATATTACCGCCGGCATTTAGCCCGCATCCACCCGGATTACCGAATTCTAAATAGGAGCCGGTAGCATTGGCAATGACAGTTCCGCCTTTGACAGTAATATTCCCGGTACTGTTTATGGCATGACCGCCTTGGCCGGTGGCAGTAGCGTTGACTTCGCCTCCGTCAATCTTTATATTTCCGGTACTTTTTATAGCATGACCGCCCTGTGTTGAGGCACTTGCGTTGACTGTACCACCGTTGATGGTGATATCGCCGGCACAGTTTATTCCACAGCAACCGTCATTAATTGTTCCTCCCTGAGCGGTCAGACTTCCGCCATTAATGATGATATTGCCGGTACTGTTTACGGCGTGTATCTTACCCGAGGCAAAAATACTTCCGCCGTTGATGGTAAGGTTTTTGGAATTTATCCCGTAGGTTCTTGAACCACCTGCACCGAGATAGATCTTCCCGCCATTTATCGTAAGATTATCGACATTTATGGCGTCACCCACTCTTCCCCTTTCCGAAACAGTATCCCCTGTAGACGCTGCTGAATTGAGAATATTCAACTCTCCGCCGCCTCCCTGCTGACCGTATATGGTAAGGTTTATATCGTTTTTTCCGTTATCATATAAATGCCCCAAAGCGACAGGACTTTCATCGTTGCTGTACGGAGTCCAATCACCATATATGTCCTTATTTCCTGAAACGGACATCTTCCCGCCGTCTGCCAGGATGATATGATATTCCCCTTGTCCGTTCAGAATGACGGAGTGATCGAACACGATATCATCATTGACCACATACCAGCCGGAGTTAAGGGTGTTTTCACTTCCTGTAAGAATGACAGCATTTTGAGTCTTTTCAGTACCGTCACCATCTATATATCTGACAGATTCCACAGTTCCGACCGCCTCTTCGACTGTGTCTTCATTTCCGACCGTTTCTTCCGCCGGTTCAACGTTTTCGGATATGGCTTCCTTCTCGTTTCCGGTCGGTTCTTCAGCTTCCGGTGCAGGTTCTTCGGGAACATCCTGTTCATTTTCTTCCGGTACAGTTTCTTCGGGACTGATCTGTTCTTCGCCTTCCGGTGCAGGTTCTTCGGGATCTGCCGGTTCTTCAATTTCCGGTGCTGTTTCTTCAGAACCTGCCTGTTCATCCATCACTACAGCGGCTTCTGTTTCCCAGCTGAGCGGCTCCGCGTAGCCCGCCACCGGGAACATATCCATAAGCGTCGTGGCTATAAGTGCCGCCGCTATCTTTCTTTTCACATGTCTGCTGATAATCCGTGACATTTTCATCTTTTTTTCCCCGATCATTTATTTCCCCTTTTAATTCATTATGACTTTAACAGTCTTTTTAGTTTTTCTTTGCTCCGTTCAGTACATTTCTGGCTGACCTTCTGAATTCCTCCTCATTAAAAGGCCGGATCAGAAAACCGCGTTCAATTTACGTCTCCATTTTTGAGTTTTTCAGGGCAGACTTTGCCCGTTGTCGGACTGATTATATGGGTACTTATTTTTTTTGACAATAGGTCTGTGCCGAATTGACAAAAAATGTGCCGAAATGACAAATTGTTTCTGCGTTTATCCCCGGAAACACATAAAAAAGCAGCCATAAACGCAAAAAAGAAGGGGATTTCTTTAAATAAATATATTGAAAAGGCAATCGAGAGTGAACTGTTAGAGGGATGATGTCACATGAAAACGGGCTCAAAAGATATTTCGGCCCAACATCATCATGACACAAAACGTACATTGTGTCCATTATGTATCTCCAAATACTCTTTCACACAGATCCTCACAGTATTCTTTTGAAAAACTGCTGTCCTGCTTTATTATCTCATTTTCTGCTGCAAGATCATCGGTATACTCTTCAAGGGGATATACCGTCACATTCCTTTCACCGGATCTTACATGGCATACGAGATTTCTGACGCCGTATGAATCTATTGATACTTCACCATCTTCTTTGCGGCTCACCGTGATATCCGCCATGGCTCCGACCATACGGTCTGCCACACCCGGCCCGCTTCCTGAAGTCCAGTTCACAAAATTCCCAAGCGAATAAAAAACAAGCATATCGCCGCTGCCGTGATTGTTTGTATTATTTTCCGTATCCTCATCTTCATAGAATACATACGGTTCTGTGACATGCGGGTGCGTGCCTATCACCACATCTGCCCCGTGTTCCCTGAAGATCTCCATCCACTTTTTCTGTTCACCGCTTATATTATGACTGTATTCGGTTCCCCAGTGAGGGCATACGACTGTAAGATCCGCTTTCTCTTCGGCAAGATCAAGCTGCGATATCACCCTGTCCTTTTCAAGCATGCTCACAGCATACTTCATATCCGAAGGGGGAGATATCCCGTTGGTACCGTATGTATAGCTTAATATCGCGATCTTTATTCCGTTTCGTTCGATCACGGGTATCACATCAAAAGAAGCATCTTCCTCATTATCATATATGCCGGTGACCAGAATGTCAGGATAAGTCTCTCTCCAATGATCAAGACAGTTTATTATTCCTTTTTTTCCTTTATCAAGCGCATGATTTGTGGCATGGCAAACCACATCAAAACCGGCTTTGACCAGAGCGTCACTTATCTCATACGGAGCGTTAAATGCCGGATAACCTGATACTCCGAGTTCTTCGCCTCCGATCATTACTTCCTGATTTACAACGGCTATGTCGGCAGCAGATATATATTCTCTGCTGTGATCGAATATAAAATCAAAATCGTATTTCCCTGTTTCATCGTCTCTGGCCGCTTCTTCTACGGGTGAATGCAAAAGGATATCGCCTGCCATGACCAGATTTACGGACTGTGTTTTTTCAGCCACAGCTGCAGTTTCATCGGTGACGGAATTTTCAGCAGCAGCCGTGGAACTGTCATCCACCAAAGATTCCTCAGGGGTCTCAGTTTTATCGGCAGCCGGAGTTTCATCAGTGGTCCCGGATCCGGCGTTTCCTGATATCTCTTTTGTGTCCCCAGTATATGTCTCCTTCACCGTACATCCCACGCACAAAATGAAGAAGCTTATCAATAATAAGAACGTTTTTTTCTTTATCCCCTGTCCCATATATTCACCGTCATTTGATCTTTACTGAAAATAAGAAAATATAAAATTCAGCCGACCTGCTTCAACGAAGCGGCCGGCTGCTTTATCTGTATTGAAGTTTTATCATTCAACCTGACCGGTCTTCGCGCTCGATCATTTTACCATAATAAGAACTTCCGCGCTCTGTTTCCCGTCCGCACTGTTTGCGGATATCGTCACCGTCTTCCCGGCGGTGTTCTTTTTTATGCTTATCTTTCCCTTTTTGCTTACCGTTGCAACAGAAGAGTCCGAGCTGCTGTAAAGAACCTTTGTATCGGTATGTTTTTTGTATGCCTTGTAGGTCTTCTTCGTGCTGCCTGCATTGTCGATGCCGTCGATCTGGAGGATGGGCGTCAATGTCAGGTTTGTTCCGGCCTTCATGGTGCTTTCGTATTTTCCCTGACCCTTGTGTTTCACGGGGACGGTTCTCTGTTTCACTTTCAGGTCGCTTTCCCGTGAAACGCTGATGAATACTGATGTCACAGAGAACCGTCCCCTGTTACACTTCTACCAGTCGTCGCCGTAATCTCCGTAGTCGCCCGGGTCTGAGTAATCCGCATAATCTCCCGGATCTGACCAGTCGGCATAGTCTCCGGGATCTGACCAGTCGGAATAATCCTCCACATAATTGTCCACATCCCAGCCGGCATCATTGCTTTCGTAGAACTGCCCGTCATCATCTATATATCCGTCATCGCCGTAGCTCTGGAAGATATTCTCCCTTCCGTTCCAGTACCAGATATCACCGTCAGAATCAGTCCAGTAGTATGGAGTTCCATAATCACCGCTGTCTCCGGAGGGCTTGACCTTGTTTGACTTCGCTTTGCCTGCCTTCTTGGGAACGGGCTTGGGTGTCGTTGACCAGTTCGTCTTGTATGTGCAGGTATTGAGCATTCTCAGGCAGACCTTGAAGTAATTCTCAATGGTCTCAGTCGGCGCAACGGTCACGGCGATAAGTGCATATCCCGTCGGTCCGAAATATCTCATCTGCATGACACCCATCATTTCCTTGTCAGGTGCCTCCGGGTAAATGCTGCCATCAAGCCACATATAACCGGTTATCTCATAATAAGAACCTCTGCCGCGAAAACCAGTTCTCAGCGATTTTTTAATGTACTTTCCGTACAATGTATCCATGGCATTGTTCAGCAGATAGCCCATACAGGGTTTTGCAAGTCCGGCACCCTTTCCCATAAACTTGTCGACATCAACCAGGGGCTGAAAAGTTACCATGATCGTACTGAAATAATCATCCGACCCCTTCATCGTTGACTTGTTTCCAAAATCCAGTGAATTTGCAATATCCGTACGCGGCTTTGCATTCATCCTGTCCGGATAATTGATCGAATACGCCTCAAATTTCCCGGGGAAATTTGCTGTCTGGGTCAGCTCAGCATCACCTGAAGTCGCAAACTCGAAACCATCCATGCGGGTAAAGGATGTTCCATCCTCGTCCTCCAGTTTTCCCTCATCCGTCATATGAAGTTTTACCGAAATATCATCACCCTTCAGGATGAAGCTGTCCCCGTCTGTTTCCACCTCTCCCCGAAGAGAAGGATTTCCGTCCTTGTCATAAGTGATCCAGTTCAGATCATTTGTGACAACCATGTAAACCTCCTGACCGTCATACTTCCAGTATCCGATGCATGAGGGTGCATCACTGCTGTTTCCGGATACCTCCTGTGTCTCCTCCTTCGATTCCTCCTCCTTCGTTTCTTCCTCCGAAGCTGCGCTTTCCTCCTTTTCAGGTTCGGGCGCATCGGCCTGCTCCCCTTCCTTTCCGCCGCAGGCAGCAAGCATCATCCCAAGCGTCAAAGCAAGCAAAACCGCCATAAACCTTTTGATCATCTTTTTCATTTTCATCTCCCTTATAATAAAACCGTTTCCTAAAAGTATAGTATATTATATTCGATTCATAAAAAAGATGACAAGGGTGACAAGGGGACAGTCCCCCTGTCACACTCCTGTCATCTCCGGCATTGTCTAGTGAAATGATGTGTGATAAAGTATGAGCCGTAAGAAACAATCATAAAGAAAGGTTTTCACAATGGATATGAACAAAGAAAAAAACATCCTGAACGATGACACCCTGAATCGTGTAAGCGGCGGTTACGGCGGACCGGAGCCCCTGGTATGCCCGAACTGCGAAATCTCGGACCGTTCAAAATTTACCCTGCTGTCCAGAGGTCCCGAAACGGAAAGAATGAAATGTAATGAATGCGGCTACGAATTCTATCACGTTTGGGATTGATCCGGGCCGGTCACTTTTTTATGTACTCTGCCTCTATCTCTTTTGCCCTTCGGTTCAGATAACGGTTTACCGGAACTAAAAGCCCGTGCTTTTCGGCAAGTGTAATAAGAACGCCCGAAAATGCATCCACCTCGCATGGCTTTCTGTTGATCCTGTCCTGTGCCATGGATGGCATGAGATCGGGTTTTAAGGAAGCCGTCAGATCCACGTACATATTCAGATCATCCTCTGTCAGTTCTATCCCTTCAGCATGCGCGACAGCGATCACCTCTCTCATCGCAGATATGAAGATATAATTGGCCTCCTCATCATTTATCAGGCCGCCGTAGGTTGTCCCGTATACCATGCTGGTCTGGTTTGCCCCGACATTGAGCATGAATTTTCCCCAGATGCGGTAAATGATATCATCCTCGGCCACACAGGCAAGCTCCGCCCGTTTGAGGACATCCAGCACGGCATCCAGATTTTCCTTTTTTCCGCCGTTGCATATCCCCACATGAAGCTCGCCGCTCTTGCTGAAGCTTAAGCTTTCACCGAACCTTGCGGCATCCATGCCCTGTGCGACTGTGTAGACCAGCTTCTGTGCCCCGAATCTTTCAGCCAGTATCTCCTCGCTTGAAATTCCGTTTAATACAGACATGATCACAGTTTTATCTCCCACGCTGCTTTCCATGTCTTTCATTGCACTTTCAAGCCCCGGATACTTGACTGCCACGATGCAAAGATCCGCCTCCTCTGCCTCATCGACCGCCACCATATGAAATCTGAATTCCTCCCCGTTCACGGTATACTTCAGATCCCTGTTTCTCTCAAGCCTGTCACGGTTCATCACAAAACATACATTGTCATAACCCAGAGCCCGGGTGAGATTTCTGCCGTAAAGCATGCCCAGCGCACCAAGTCCGATAATGTTTACACTTTTGATCATATTCATATCCCCTCCCTTCAACTGTTCCCAAACACCTTCATGGCCCTTGCCACATCCTTTTGCATCTCATCCCTTGCCGCCATGGAGACCGACGAAAAGAAAACAGGATCGTTTGCTGACAGACTCCCGATACTGTCTTTTGCGGCATTTCCACCGGCCTTGTCCATATATGTGAAATAATTGATCTTTCTTACACCCGCTTCTATCGCTTTGGCAAAATCCCCGGCTGATACTCCGGACCCCCCGTGCATCACCACTGGGATATTTCCTGTCAGCCTCCTGACATTTTTTACCACGTCAAAATCCAGCTTCGGCTCCTTCAGATATATACCGTGCGTCGTTCCGAAGGAACAGGCCAGCGCATCGATCCCTGTCTCCTCCACAAAACTTTTTGCCAGTTCCGGATCAGTATATATCTTTGTCTCATCATCCTCTCCGCTCATATCGCCTGCACCGGACTCGCGCCTGCCCATGGAACCCAGTTCCGCCTCAACGGAAGCGCCGGTCCTTTTTGCCATCGCGACCGCCTTTTTTGTATTGGCTGCATTTTCCTCATACGGCAGGATCGAACCGTCATACATGATCCCGGTAAAGCCTATATCCAGAGCCGTCTGCAGATATTCGAGTGTCTCTCCGTGATCCAGATGCACACATACAGGAACTGTGCTCTTTTTTGCGGCATCCACCATAACAGGACCGATGAGACTGAGCGGTATCCAGGGTTCGTGGCACTGGGCAAACTGCAGGATCACAGGCAGATTCAGATCCTGCGCCGCATTTATTATGGCCTGCAGCGACTCAAGATTCGGACAGTTAAACGCCCCGACAGCCATCTTCCTTTCCTCTGCAATTTCAAGTATCTCCTTTAATGTCACAAGCATCTCTCTCTCCTTTCACGTATCAGAGGGACGGTTCTCTGTTACACCAATATCGTAACAGGGGACGGTTCTCTGTTTCGCCGGTATTCATCGGCGTTTCACGCGGTTTACATTTGTAAGATGTCACACAGAACCGTCCCCCTGATACACCTCTGAAACAGAGAACCGTCCCCCCCGTTACACCAGCGGCCTTACGGCATCATACAGCCTCCTGTACCGGCCGTAGATCTCCATATATCTTTCGTGCATGGCAGGACGCGGCTCAAAGGTTCTTTCCTTCTCAACCATATGTGCAGCCGCATCATCCAGATCCGAAAAGATCCCCATCGCGCATCCTACAAGCATCGCGCTTCCCACCGTTCCGGCATCTGCCGTTTTCAGGGTCGTGATGGGCAGATCCAGCACATCAGCTTTTATCTGTATCCACACCGCAGATCTGGCCCCTCCGCCGGTAGCATTAAGCCTCCTGAACCTGACTCCGGTTGATAATAAATACTCCATGTTCAGATACATTTCGTAGGCGACGCCCTCCATGCATCCCCTGTAGAGTTCTGTGACTCCCATATCCGCAGTCAGTCCCGCAACGACCCCCTTTGAGCCCGTATCCATGTGCGGGGTAGCCGCACCCGCAATATGCGGCAGCACCAACAGTCCGGAGGGTGCGTCACCGTATTTGTCTTCATATCTTTCCTCGATCAGCCTGTTAACGGAAATACCCCGACCCTTCGCTTCAATGATCTCGTTTTTTGCAAAACCGTCGATGCACCACTGTATCATCGCTCCGCCCGTATAGGAAAAGGCATATGCCACATAATGCCCCGGGATGACATAGGGCACCACGGAAAAGCAGCCTTTCATCATCTCATCGATATCGGGAACGCCGTCATACACCGGGGTCAGGCACTCCACGGTCCCGGCTCCGTCCACGGCCACCTCCGGATCAAAGGCCCCCGCACCCACAGCTGCTGCCACCTGATCCTGACTGACAGCGACCACTTTTGTACCCTTTTTCAGACCGCACCTTTCCGATGCCGTCACAGTCACTTCCCCGGCTATCGTCCCGGTGGGAACCGGTGTACTGAAAAGCCCCCTGTCGAGCCCGGCTTTTTCAAGGATCTCGTCACAATATTGCAAAGTCCTCACATCGAAAGCTAGGGTCCTCGTCGCAAGCGAGTGGTCGATTACCCTCTCTCCGCTGAGATTATATATAATAAAATCCTCCATCTGAAACACGTACCTGACATTCTGCCAGATCTCAGGATGGTTCTTTTTCATCCACATCAGCTTCGGGACGCAGTACATCTCATGCGCCTTCAATCCCGCTATGTGCGCTATCTTTCTTTCTCCAAGCTCAGATACAAGCCATTCTCTTTCTTCCCTGCCCCGCGGATCGGTATAGAGCATTGACGGTGCCAGTACGCTGCCTTTTTCATCAGTCAGAACAAAGGTCTCTCCGAAGCTTGTGATGCCGATCCCGCCTATATCTGGAAACGAAAGAGCCATTTCACGGATCACTTCATACACGGCATCTAGCACCGCGGATGCATCGATCTCGTGGCTTCCCGCCCTGCGGCTTACGGGGTAATCCCTGTAGGAGCGCTCAAGATATCTTCCCTTTTCGTCAAACACGGTGCATTTGCACCCTGTAGTACCTATATCAAGTCCTGCTATTTTCATAGTCGCATCTTCCTCCCAAATGTGACAGGGGAAATGTGACAGGGGGACTGTCCCCCTGTCACACCCCTGTCACACCCTGTCACCTTTTCACTGTTTGTCAAAATATGCCTTTCCTCTGTCAGGGTTGAAATACGTCCTTATATATCCGTCCCGGCTCATCACCACAAACTCGTTCGTATCCTCGACATAGTACACATCATCTCCGTCCTCCGCCTCAGTTTTGTGAAGTGCCCGGGGATTTGTGA
>CAMVDF010000068.1 GCA_947166195.1 uncultured Lachnospiraceae bacterium | reverse complement strand
TAAGATCCTGAGGTTTTCTTCCAAAGGAAAAAATGTCGTGGTGATAATGCTCGACAGGTCAATAGGAGCTTTCATCCCGTATATACTTCAGGAAAAGCCTGAACTTGCGGATTCTTTTTCGGGATTTACATTTTATCCGAATACAGTTTCGACGGGAACAGAGACGGTCAATGCTTCGGCGGCGCTTTTTGGAGGATACGAGTACACTTTGTCGGAATCAAACAAGAGGGAGGATGTTCTCCTGAAAGACAAGCAGAATGAGGCGCTGAAACTGATGCCGACCCTCTTTTCAAAGGAGGGGTATCACACGACAGTATGTGATCCGCCTTTAGTCAATCTGGAATACACCTCAGACGGGTCTGTTATTTATAAAGACATCGAAAACTGTGATGTCCATTACACCACTAACGGAGAGTACAATGATTATCTTACAGAAAAGGAAAGGGCCTGTCTGGAACTTGAGCAGCAGAAGAGAAACTTTTTCTTTTACAGTCTGTTTAGGGCGGCGCCTCTTTTTGCGCAGGAGACGATCTATGATAAAGGGGATTATCTTTCGGTCACAAATAATGGAGTAAAATATCACTTCATTACATGTATTTCGTTTTTGAGACTGATGCCGCAGTTGACTCAGGTTGTGGATGACAGCAAAGGCGAACTTCTTGTTCTTGAAAACGATGCAGCACATGAAAACACATCCCTGAACCCGCCTGATTACGAGCCTGACGCAGCAGTGAACCTGATCGAATCAAAAAACCATGTCCTTCCTGACGGAAGGGTGATGGATATTTCCACAAATATCAGAGAAGACCACTATGATGCAGATATGGCTGCCTTCATGAAACTTGCCGTGTGGCTTGACTGCCTGAAGGATCTGGGCGTGTACGATAATACCAGGATCATCATCACGGCGGATCACGGTTTTGAGCTCTCCCAGTTTTCATATATGCTGATGGAGGATCCGCATATTGATGTTGAAAGTGTCAATCCCGTGCTTCTGGTAAAGGACTTTAATCCTGATTTCACAGGGGTGAGAACAGATGATACCTTCATGTGTAACGCTGATGTTCCTTCGCTTGCGATGGAGGGGATAATAAAAGATCCTGTCAATCCGTTCACGGGAAATCCGGTAAACAGTGACAGAAAAAAAGAAGGGCCTCTTTTTGTAGTAACTACAAAGCTGGATCTTCGACCTGAGGAGGATAAGGTTTACAGAGTTGATCCGGGAGACTGGTATTCAGTCCATGACGATATCTTTGTACAGGATAATTGGAAATCCCTGAGTGAAGAATAAACAACTGTTTTTTTGAACCGGCATGTGTTAGAATGTCTACCGTTGCCGTGTTTCAAATTAAAGCTGGGGAGAGATCATGAAAGCAGAAGAATTATTTGAGATAATAGGATCGGATTTTTACACGGGAGTTCCGGACAGCAGGCTTAAAGGGCTGTGCAACTTTCTGATGTCAAAGTACGGGATCGACAGGAAGCATCATGTGATCGCGGCAAACGAGGGCAACTGTCTCGCACTTGCGGCGGGATATCATCTGGCTACGGGAAAGATACCGGTGGTCTATATGCAGAACAGCGGGGAGGGAAACATCATCAACCCTCTGGCTTCTCTCGTAAATGACAGGGTCTATGCGATCCCCGTGATCTTCATCATAGGCTGGCGCGGTCAGCCCGGCATCCACGATGAGCCCCAGCATATCTACCAGGGGATCGTGACCGAAAAGCTGATGCAGGATATGGATGTTGCAACCTTTGTGATAGGAAAGGAGACCTCAAAGGATGAGGTGTCCTCTGCCATGTCTTCCTTTTCCGAGGTGCTTTCAAAAGGAAAGCAGGCCGCTTTTATTATACAGGAGGGCGGCATCACCTTTGACGGAAAGGTTTCCTATGATAATAAAAATGTACTGAACCGCGAGGAAGTGATAAAGCACATTGCGGCGGTGACGGGAAGCGATCCGGTGATCTCGACTACGGGAAAGATCAGCCGTGAGCTCTTTGAGATCCGCACGGCTGCAGGGGCTGACCACGGGACGGATTTCCTGACGGTGGGTTCCATGGGACACTGTTCATCCATAGCACTGGGAGTTGCGATCAACAAGCCGGATACAAAGGTTTGGTGCATCGACGGAGACGGCGCGGCTTTGATGCATATGGGGGCCATGGCAGTGATCGGTGCGGACAGTCCGGAAAATCTGGTTCATATCGTGATAAACAATGCGGCGCACGAGACGGTGGGCGGGATGCCGACGGTTGCGGGAAGTATAGATCTTGTGGGAATTGCCCGGGCCTGCGGCTACAAAAATGCTGTCAGCGTGTCCGATATGGAGACTCTTGACAGGGAACTTGCTGCTGCGGGAGACAGAAAAGAGCTCTCCTTTATTGAGGTAAAATGCCAGGTGGGAGCAAGGTCCGATCTGGGTCGTCCCACAACGACTGCGCTTGAGAACAAGATCAATTTCATGAAGCATCTTGAAGGGTGCTGATCATTTTGGATCATTACCGGTTTTTGTGAGGTGGAATGGAGCAAATGAAGAAGGCTGCGGATTTTTTTGAGAAATACAATCTGTTTTTTCTGATCCCGGTGGCAGCTGCGTTTGGTTTTACGAGGCTGTTTTATCTGGGTGAGATTTCCTATTACATACATATGAGCGAGCTTCAGGCGGCATATGAGGCCTTTTGCGTTGCACATTTCGGTACCGGGAGTTCGGTTGATGCACCTTCCGTATTTTTCGGCGGTCTCGGGGAAGGACACAGCGCTTTGCTTATCTTTCTGGGGGCGATCCTGATGAAACTGAAGTCGGGATATTTTTCGCTGAAGCTTTTCCGCCTCATTTCTGTTGCAGCCGGGCTTTTCGGTCTGTTTTTTTCCTATCTTTTTGCGTGGGAATGGACGGGCAGAAAAAAGAGCGGATTTATTGCGGCAGCTCTTATCACGACACTTCCTGTATACTTTATGTCGCAGCGCCACAGTGTGGAGGATTATCTTCTTCTTGCGATACTTCCCGCAGCATTTTATTTTCTGCTTGCGGGGATCAAAAGGTCAAAGCTGTGGCTGTTTTTATTATCCGGTATATTTTTTGCGGCCTCGCTGTTTTCCTGCAGGATGGCGGTCCTTATGGTTCCGGTGTTTCTTGTTCCTGCCATCCTTTATCTTTTGTTTGAAAAAAAACTCAGGGTTTCGTCTGCACTGGCTTTGTGCATTCCGGTCATCGCCGGGATCGTACTGCTTTTTGCGTTTTCTTCCGGCAGTATAATAAAAACGGACCCCAAAAGCTTCGTTTCAAATATCCGAAGGTTCAAAGCGATGTTCTGGGATGACGGGCATGATTTCAATGTGATCGGCGATTTCGGAACCATGTATGTTTTTTCGATCCCGATCCTGGTCACGGGTATCGTCATTTCCTTCAAAAAAGTCATTTCATCCTTTAAAAGCAGGGAATTTGACGCGGATGTGATGCTGTGGCTGTTTTTATTATCAGGAACGGTCTGCTGCATGTTCGTGCCAAAGGCTGATACGAGGATAGCAAGTCCGCTGTTTTTTGCGGTGACCATGCTGCTTGTGGAGGGGACAGAGTATATCAGCGAAAATCTGAAGGGAACCTTCCCCGTGATCATGCTGATACTCTTTTTCAGCCTGGGACTGCTTTCGCATTATTATTTTGTAAATTACAATTCGCAGCTCAACCACAGCAAGGATCATGAAAAAGGGGTCATTGTCGACAAGAGCGCGGGAGAGGCGGTCAAGGCCGCGTTGAAGATGTTTCCGGGCAGAGGTGTCACGGTATATACTGGTGATGCTTTTGAAGGCAGGAATCTTTTGATCGCACTCTACGGCGGCGCGTCACCTGCAGATTATGCTTCGTTTTCCGACAGTGAGGATTTTTCATTTAATGATATAGAAGTCAATCCGGCTGAAGACGGATTTTCCTATGACAGAGTCTATGTCATAGACCAGGCTGCCCATCCCGACATGATCGAACTGTTCGCATCTGCGGGCTGGGGGATGACGGCCCTCAAGGAATATACCCTTTTTTATCTGAATTAAATTGAATATGCGTAGATTTACATAAATTTAATGTTGACATAATCTGTTTACGCGGGTTAATATCAATGGTGGGATAACTTTGCCTGTGCGTCACAGGGGACGGTTCTCTGTGACGCCAGTATTTATACGTGTTTCACGGGTTTTATGACGCTTTGCGAAACAGAGAACCGTCCCTGTGATACAAAAGTGAAACAGAGAACCGTCCCCGTGATACCGTGATACGGATTTTCAAGGAGAGTATGGAGATGAAGAAAAGGATTCGGAAACAGTTGTCGATGATACTCATTGTAGCGATGGTCTTTTCATCGTCAGTCGGCGTATATGCCGATGAAGTAAGGGACGATCCGGGAGTATCGGAGAATACGCCGGCGATGCCGGGTGCGGGCGCGGGAGCGGAGATCCCCGGGGCATCGGGACAGCAGGCGGAAATGCCGGATGAGGGTACGACTCTCTCGGACAATGCGACGGCGCCCGAGCTGCCGGATGAGCCGGTGTCGGAAAACCTTCCCGGACAGACCGTTTCCGAAGATGAGATACTGCCTGATGAGGAAGAGGGCATCTATGAGCCGGAGGAGCAGGCAGGGGATAATATAAGCGTTTCAGACGATTCGACACTCAGGGCAGCGATAGCTTCTGCAGCAGCCGGAACGACCATAGCTCTTGATTCAGACATCAGTCTTGACGGTGTTCTTTATATAGGAGACGGAAAGGAAATCACCATCGATCTGAACGGCCATACGCTCACCGGACGCGGAACAAAGATAGACGAACTCGTTACAGCGATCAATTACGACGGAGCGGAATCTCACGAGCACGAGGTGGAGAACAGATTTCTGATCTCCGTTTCGGGAAACACCGCAAAGGTTAAACTCACTGATTCGAAAAAGACCGGATCCCTGACCTATGACAAAGCTAATTTTACAAGATCGGACAGTATCGTTGCCGTCTGGAAGGGAGCAAAACTCACCCTGGAAAATATCAGCATCACGGCTTCCGATAATAAACTCCTTATACCCAAAAGGAGCAACGGAAAACCTGAAAGTGCGATGAGGGTCGGCGGCAAGGCCGTCATGGTCGTCGGTAATACGGGATATGCTGGCAATGCTGCGGAGTATGAGAACAAAAGTCCGGTGGTGGGATCGACCGTATTTGTAAATGAAGGAACGACGATCGAAAAATCCTATATAGGAATATATGCCATAGGAAAGGGTGCTGCCGTATCCATGAACGGCGGTACCATAAACGCCGTAAACGCAGCCATCCAGAACCAGGGACAGCTGTCCTATTTCGGAACAGACATCACGGTAAACGGGGGAACCCTAAACGGAAACGGAAAGCAAGCAGATGCCATCTATCACCCCGGTGCCGGAAAGCTCACGATAAACGGAGGAACCTTCAAAGGCGCAGCAGGAATTGAGATCAGCAACGGTGATGTGGTGATCAATGCCGGAGATATCAGCAGCAGTGCCGACTTTGAAACCGGGGTCAATCTTGACAAGGTTGCCAACGGCTCTACGGTCGTCGGCTGCGGTATCTGCTATTCGCCATATACGAACAGCGGCGTGAAAAGCAGCCTTACCATCAAGGGCGGAAATGTATCCGGAGCCTACGGACTGTTTGTCAATTACCGTGGCGGTAATGAAGCATATTACAGTACGAATATCAGGTTAAATATCAAAGGAGGAATATTTGATTCGTTAAAACAGGGTGGAAAAGCCATGGGAGTCAGCGACAATGTTCCCCTGGGAGCAAATATCCACAACATTATCTCCTTCACCGGCGGATCCTTTAACACCAGGCCTGACAGGGAATACATATCAGGCGGTTATTATGCAAAGAAAGCAGCCGGCGGACGATTTGATGTCGTCCCGGTAAATGAGGCCTATCTCTACCCGAAGCTTACTGCGGCTCATGTGTTAAACGGCCAGACCATCGGAGAGATCCTGCAGACCGTTCTGAGAGATGCATATGCAAAGGAATATGAAGGAACGACCGTCAGCGGAGCAGCCTATGTCAGTACCAATGAAGCAGGTGAAAACAAAGGGACCGTTTCCGAAGGAAAGGTACTGAAGGCCGGAGAAACCTGGTATCTGGCTGCAATAAAAGGTGCGGGGAGCCTGACAGTCAGCAGAAACGGAGAGGAAGGCGATGTTTCGGGCGAGTACAGCATCAAAAACCAGGTATCATTGAACCAGATACTGAAGTTTACGGTAGAGGACATTTCAGGCGACAGCATCAGGATCTATCAGAAAAGACCGGTCAGATACAGTGAAAAGATAACCGATGCATTTGAGTACTTTGATTTTTATTATACTCATAACGGCGAGGAGAGTCCGCTTCCAAAGACAAGCAAGGTGGATATCAGATGGGGAAAGAGCGATACTGCCATAACAGATCCCGCATATGATTTTGAAAAAGAGGATGCTTCGACAGTGATCTGGATGAGCGCTTCATACCTTGGAGTGAAGGCTGTATGCAGCTTCCAGATCGAGCGTCTGCCCATCTATGTGAAGGCAACAAAGGAGGTTTCGTCTCTTGTGGGGGATGAACTGACGGAGAGATACTACGGCCTCATCGATGTCTACAGCGCGGATGAGACGGGAAGGATGTCCGACAAAAAGGTGGTGTCGGGAGACAAGGTGCGCATTGAAGAGTGGTTTGATTCCACATCTTCCGTGATCGACCTGACCGGCATATCAAATATCAGAAAACACGACGGATACAAGGCTGTACTCAAGGATCTCGGAAAGCTCAAGTCGGATGATGAGGATGACAGGGAGAAAAATTATGAGCTTGCCGAAAAACCCTGGGTCGTATACAACGTCAGACCTTCGGTGATCTTTGATTTCAGGGATGCGACGGAGACCGATGAGATAGCCCCCGCAAAGATCC
Organism: uncultured Lachnospiraceae bacterium; assembly: GCA_947166195.1. GTDB lineage: Bacteria > Bacillota > Clostridia > Lachnospirales > Lachnospiraceae > NK4A144. Next base: position 3,460 of record CAMVDF010000068.1, on the reverse strand, counting down.
GCAGATCCGATGATACCACGCCCATGACCATATACAGCTTTACAAACGGTCAGCTGACGACCGATGCAAAATGGTGCGTGAAGACAGTCAGATTTGACAGTATTGAAAGCTGCTGGATCGAGGAGATGAAGGAGATAAGCACAATCGGTATAAAGAGCGATCCGACAGCTGACGGGAAAGGGACAAAGTTCTCCTTTGGTCAGGAGTTTCTGGAAAATTACAGGGATGACGGCGGAAGGTTTACCCTCTATGAGATCTTTTCCGAGGATGTGACCGCAAGCGACAACAACATGAGCCTGACCGTAAAGGCTCTGCAGCCCGTGATATTCAACGGGAACAAGTTTGTCGCAAAGGATGACACCAGGTATTACAGCAGGGGCATCATCAAGAGCGGCTACAGTCCGTCCCTTGATGTGCGCGTATATGACGGAACGAAAAAACTGTCGTTCGGTTCTGATTATACCCTTACATACAAGTATAATAAGAACGCGGGTAATAAAGACAGCGAGAACAGGCCTACGGTCATAGTCACCGGAAAGGGTGATTATTCGGAAATGAAGATAACGGCCTACTTTGTGATCCTGCCTGCAGATCTGGAATATGCTTCAGATGTTTCCGTTACCACGCAGTATATCAAGTACAGCGGAAAGGTGCTGAAGCCCAAGGTCAAGGCGGTGTACGCTTACGGTGCCAATGCAGGAAAGACCATACCGGCATCGGCTTATGATATCACCGTTTTTGATGAAGATGGCAGGGATGTTACCGTAAAGAAGTTCAATACATCGGCAAGGGCAGGGAAATACACTGTAGTCCTCACCGCAAACGGAAGCAATCCCAATATCAGCGGAAGCACCAGTGATCCCGCAAAGGACGGGGAAATGGATGCTGCAGGATCCGGAAGCGGCATATATTTCTACGGCATACCCAAGGCTTCCAAAAAGATGACGGTGGGAGGTACTCTTTCAAAGGTGGCTTATCCTCTCACGGAATCGGAAGGAGGCATTGACAGTTTCCTCGATAAGGATAAATTCTATGCAAAGACTGCCGAAAAGAAATACAATTACCAGGATATCGACAGGGATGACAGGGAAGGCTCCATCAGCGTCGATCTGGTCAGCGGAAAGGATGAGTGCACCGCTGTTGTATACGATGAAAAGGATATCACCGGGGAGACCCTGAACTCGGGTGTTTATTATCTGAAGGTTCAGTATGCGACCGCAGCTCTCAAGCAGAAATACTATGTCTTTGAGCCGACCTATGTGAAGGTGACCTATGCGGGCACAAAGCTGAAAGCCGATGATATCAAACTGAAGAAAAAGAGTTTTGATTTTTCAAGCGGTGACGAATATACGGATCTTGAGCTGAAGCTGTCAAAGCGCATAGACAACAGGGGAACGGACGGGATAAAGCTCTATGTCTTCCAAAACGGCACCGAACTGGATCTTTCGGATCTTCGTGAAGAGAACTATGTGATAAAGGGCGATGCTCTTTCAAACAACAGGGCCGGAAGATACAGGATCAGAGTTGAGGGTACGGGTTCTTATTATGGAGCATATGATCTGACCTATACCGTCGGCGTGCAGCCCTATAATAAGGACAAGACGCCTGCAGCCGTGCTTGTAAACACAGCGGATCCGAAAAGTCCGGAAGATGAAACGGAAAGGCCGGTGCATTACAGGCCTGACGGGCAATACGATAACAGCATGGTTAAGGTCGTCTGGACAAAGGCCAACGGGGAAAAAGAGGTTTTGCAGCAAAGGGGCGCATCCGGAAATGAGGCCGGCGATTACTATGTGGTATGGAGCACTTTCAAGCAGGTGGGGCCGAAGAAGGGAACTGTTACCATAGTCGGTACGGGAACGCGTTTCACGGGAAAGATAAAAAAGAAGTTTGATGTGGATCAGGCTGAATAATCCATGATCGAAAATAAACGCATTACTTATCTTGATATGGCAAAAGGATTGGGAATGGTGCTCGTCTTGTGCGGGCACCTTCAAAATGATACGGTTTTTTCCCTTTCGCCGTATATTCAGGGGTTCTGCAGGTGGATCTTTTCATTTCACATGCCGATGTTTTTCATTATTTCCGGGATGCTCTTTGCCGCAAAGGGGGAGATTCCGGAACTTTCCGTTTTTTTCAAAAAAAGATTCCGTTCCATCATGCTGCCTTACATCTGGTTCAGCATCATATACTTCCTCATAATAATTTACGGTGTCTTTGTCAGCCGTTCCATGGGTGTGGAGGATATGTTCCTGCAGCTTTGGTATTCCGTATGCATGTACGGTATCAACGTGCTGTGGTTTCTGCCGGCATTGTTTTTTGCCGAGATGATCTTTGCTTTTGTGATAAAAAGAACCGGAGAAAAAAAGAGCCCGGTATTTTTTGCCATACTGACGGTCGCCGCATTGGCGGTTAACGAGGCAAGGCGGCTGCTCCCTGATGGGGTGCCTGTTTATGACCGCATTGACGAGATCATAGTAACTTTGATACGTCCGGTGACCGCATGCTCATTTATTTTCATCGGATACCTGTGTGTATCACGGGGACGGTTCTCTGTTTCAAATAGTGTATCAGGGGGACGGTTCTCTGTTTTGCAAAGCGTTTCACGGGGACGGTTCTCTGTTTCGCCGGGGCAGGAAAAGGGCGTGAAACGTGCCGGTTTTCTGCTGTCACAGAGAACCGTCCCCTGTTTCGCACTGCTTTTGCTGGCGGTAAATATTGTGATTGTTAAATTCAATGCACCAAATGATCTGAGATCCATGGTGTTGAATGATTATCTGCTCTATTACATCGGAGCCGTTGCCGGATCCGGTTTCGTCATACTTTTGTGTCGCTTTCTGTCATCCCTCGCAAAAAGCGGAAAGGCTTTTCCGGTGCTGCGATTCTTTGGCAGAAATTCGCTGCTTTTCATGGCAGTGCACAACAATCCCGTTATCTGGATCGCAGCCCTGCAGTGTTCGATGTTCGTAAACCAGTTTATAACCAGGGCCCGCGGTTACGTAAGCTACGCTGTTATTATCCTGGTCTTTCTCATCTATGTATCTGTAATGATACTTCTCATTAACCGCTTTGCGCCGGCTCTTGCAGGACGCAGAACGGACCGTGCGTGACAGGGATAATGCCTCACACCGGCACATCGTCACAGGAGACCGGTGTCACAGGTTGTCACAGGGGACGGTTCTCTGTGACACCAGTATTTATGCGCGTTTCACGGGTTATATCATGCTTTGTGAAACAGAGAACCGTCCCCCTGAAACGCTTTGCGAAACAGAGAACCGTCCCCGTGATACACTTGTCATGCAGGATTTTTTGTAGTATGATATGGTTTGTTTGAAACAGAATTCTTTTTACATTCAGTCTGAGAAAGAGATTATATCGGCAGTATTCTTTTTGTTCAATGCAGTTTCAGTAGTTGATCCCAAGCAATGCATGAGTATAGGATGGACGGTTTCAAGGCAGG
>CAMVDF010000067.1 GCA_947166195.1 uncultured Lachnospiraceae bacterium | reverse complement strand
CCACGGAGGAAGATATGAGAAAAGAAATGAGACTGGTCAACCTGACAGACAACAAGATGGAGCAGACAAAAAGGGAACTTGAAAGCATGGCCACCGGATCACAGGACGGAATGCTGGAAAGGTTTGCCTATATCTCCGGAAGATATACGGGTGAGGAGTTTGTCCCGAAGGAGCTCATAGACTTTGCCCTTCAGATGGGAAAGGAGGTACAGCTCATATGAGTAAACACTGGGCACTCCTCGTCGGGATCCTGATGGGGATGATCATAGGCCGTCTTACTATTCCGGCCGAAGTGTGGGGAGCTGAACCGGATCTGAAACCTATAAACGTGACGGCATATTATTCGGAGAATCCTACAGGATGCCGGGGCGACCGAATGAGGGAAGGCATAGCAGCGGGTAAGCAGGAATGGTACGGCAAGGCGATAGTTCTATATAAGAACGAAAACGGAAAGCCGGGGGAGCTGATCGGAGTGTACGAGATCCTTGACACCGGTTACGGCAAAAGCACCGGACAAGGTGAGAGCAGGATCAAAAAAGGAAAACCCCTGGGAACCATCGAGACCGGCCAGACTGTGGATATATACAGAGACAACTATGACAGATGCGTGGAGATCATGAAGCTGACCGAGGGCAGAGCCTTCTACCAGCTGATAGATGCGGAGGGATGAAATGGTGCAGCCTATATATAAGAAGTTTAACCTCGAAGAGGCTACGGAGATCCTGGATGCGACCCGCGATCTTATTGTCGAGTACAACAACAACCGGAACATTGACGCCCACGCCTTCCACAGCGTAGCGGAATATGTCGGCTATCACCTGTTTGTATTATACGCCGATAAGGGACTGATCACCTGTGAAAGGGATACGCAACTGAGCCTGGACGGCACGGAACATATATATGAAGAAACGGTAGGATCTGTGCGACGTCGCACAAGATAAGAAAAGAGCCGATAAGTAAGGGTTCTTACCAGCTCTTAACTGCATGACCAAATGCAAGATAACTGTACCACTATATATAGTGATTGTCAATGGTAAGGCACAAGATACGGTGTATTTGGTCGTGTTAACAAACTTTATCAAGTAATTAAAGTTAGGACCAAATGTACAGAGTCAAGATATATCACCTGGGAGAGACAAATGAATATGAGTACTGCTACAGGGGCAACTATGGAGCAAGAGGCGAGAAGAGGGTAAAGAAGGCGAAGATCACCTCCGAGTATCAGGCGAAGCTCAACCAGAAGCACAAAGAGAAGTACATGAGGCGTCTGATCCGCCTGAACTTCAACGAGGGTGATTTATGGGTCACGTTGAAATATCCAAAGGGAGTGCGCCCTTCCATCAAGGAGGTTCAGCAGAACCGGGCAGAGTTTATCCGGAGGATGAGGAGAGCATACAAGGCAGCGGGAGTCCCCTTCAAATTCGTCTACAGGATCGAGATCGGAAAAAAGGGAGGGATCCATCTCCACTTCATCATCAACAACCCCTCCGGAACAGATGCCCAGGAGGAGATCCGGAAAGCATGGAGCTTTGGACATGTCAATTATGAGTTCATGTACAGGGACGGCAATTTCGAAGCATTGGCAGAGTATATCACCAAGCCTGCAGAGAGCGACACCGGGCAGATGTACTTTGAGGGCATGGGGATGGAGGACAAGAAGGCCTTCATGAGATACGGGTGCTCAAGGAATCTCACAAGACCCGTTCCCGAGGTCAGGGAATACTCCCACTGGACTATGAGGAGGATCCTCACAGAGGAAGGAATCAAACCCTCGGAGGGCTTTTACATCGAAAAAGACAGTATCAGACAGGGGATAAACCCGTATACGGGATATTCATACCTGTACTACACGGAAAGGAGGCTGAAATGTCACGACCCGTCAAGGTATACATAGAGACCTCTTCCCAGATCGGACGGATAAAGAGCGGAGCCTATGTATATCTTCTGGAATACATCCTGAAGAACGGAGAACCCTATACAAAAGACGGCAAAGCGAGCGTCCCGGATACCACAAAGGACAGGCTCACGCTCATGGCAATGACGGAAGCTCTTGCACGGATCACGAGCAAGGATACCCCGGTCGTCTTTATTCCATCAGACAAAGGCATCGTCCATATCATCAACAACGGATGGCATGTCAGGTGGAAGGAGAACGGCTGGAAGGGATCCAATAACGGCACTGTGAAGAATGCGGATCTCTGGGAGCGGTTTATGGAGCTGTCCGAGGGAAGGGATATCACTTTAGCGGAGGAATTTAACTCTTACGGAAAGATCATGAGGAAGGAGGTCAAAGAGATACAGAATGCAGATGACTGAAGGTGAGATACGGGCAAGCTACAGGCAGGCCAAGGACAAGAAGAAGCAGATCGGGATCCTGGCGGACTTAAACAGCTGCCCGAAAGATGAGATCAAGAGGATCCTGGAAGGAGGAACAATGGAGAAACCAAAGAGAGGGAGAAAACCAAAAAGTCTGGTTGAGACTCCCGTGGAAGAAAAGAAGGAGGCAGCGGTCAAAAGCCCGAAGGTCAGGACAGTGCGGATAGTAAGGAACACGACACCGGTAAAATTAGCGGTTATGGAAGTCCCCAGAAACGTCAAGGGAGTCATGGACGAGAAGCTTCTCGATATGCGGGATTCCCTCACGAGGCTGAAGGCTGATTATGACAAGCTCGGCAGGGACATAGCACGAAGGGAAAAGGATTACGAGGATTACCGGGATTTTGTCACGACGGTGGTTATAAAGCACGAGGAGGTTGAAGATGGGGAAGAATAACAGAGAAGGTGCGGGAACGTGTAAGTATTGCGGGCAGACGATGATCATCGGAGGCGTGCCGCCTCTTCCGGAGGGCGAGACCATAGACACCGTGGATGATGCCACCCTCGAGGATGCATACAATATAGCGGCAACCTTGAACTGTAACTGCTCCGAGGGACAGGGCTACAGGGACAGGCATAAAGCCCAGGCTGCATCTGATGACAATCTGGACAGCCTTACCGAGGCGGATGATTACCTGAAGGAGATCCTGGCAGCGGGACGTGATCAGATGCTCCAGCATCCGGAGATGAAGGGAGTGAGCATCACGGTACTGGATCCCATCTCGTCAGAGAAGAGGGTATATAAGCTCAAGATCGACAAGGACGGCAATATCATAGCCACAAGAACCAACTCAACGGCAGCGGCCGAGATCATCAACTGAAGGAGGACAGCATGGAAAAGTACAGACATGTGATCAATGATCTCAAAAGCCGGATGGATAACTACAGGAAGATGTCCGCGGATGCGTTCATGGAAAGGAACAGCAGGAAACAGCATCACTATCAGGACAGGGCAGCGGGGCTGGATGAAGCCATCGAGGTGATCCGGTCTTATTATGAGGAGCATCCTTCAGAGTGAGAAGAGGGTGTGTTTCCTTTGCCGGGTACTGCATGGTGACGATCATGAACAGCCTACTCACTGCCACCATGTGATGTACGGGATAGCAGACAGAAAGCTTTCGGAGCAATACGGCTTAAAAGTGTACCTTTGTCCAAAGCACCACGAATTTTCCGAAGAGGCCGTCCACAGGAACAAGGATATAAACCTGATGCTGAGAAAGGCGGCGCAAGTAGTATTTATCACAAAAAACGGAAATGAGAAGTGGAAAAGACTCTTCAACAGGAACTTTCTTGATGACGAAGAGCTTGCAATAAGAGCAGATAACGCATTTGAAGCCGTAGGAGCTCTCACAAAGCCGAAAGAGGCAGGCGCCTTTGAGATCACGGATGATCCGATAGGAGCAGATATGCCTTTTTAGGACCCGAGGGGACGGGCGGATATATCACAATGAGATCCACCTGCCGGAGGCGCCCCCAAAAATTCAAATCCGGCAGGCAGGATCCAAAGAGAGGATGGAAAGTATGTTTGATAGATTTGGAAATATGGATACGTGCGAAGAAATAAATGAGCTGGCCGCAAATCTCCTCAAGGAGGGAGATAAGGACAGCATAAAGGCTCTGGCCGAAGAAAACGGCATAGACGAGGAAGTGGCCGAGATGTTCATAAACGGCGAACTGGAAGTACTGTGTGATCCGGATACGGCCGCCTGGGGAAAGCTTGAGGTTGAATCAAAGGAGCTGAAGGTTGTCGAGATCATGAAGGACTGGGTTGATTATCTCAAAGCGGTCTGTGAGGAAGATCCCGAGATGGCCAAAGCAGTACGAAACTCAAAGAAGAGCCTCAAGGGAATGATAGCAGCTCTCCTCCAGTGGTCTTTCAAGAACAGCTACGATGTGGACAAGGAGATCATGAAGGCAGCGGGAGTATCGGCAAGCAGATGCTCTTTAGGCATCCCGGGGATGGGAACCGCAAAGAAGCTGATCAGGCAGTACTACAAGGAGGGCGTATGAGGAAGAGTGAACTATTGTCAAAAATTCCGGAAAAGATGCCCGATCATAACACTGCAAGGATCATCAGAGCATCCGGTGAGAGTGTCCTGATGATCATATTACCGGAGTGGATAAAGCAGGATCCGAAAGAAAAAAGAGGCTGGGTAGACAGACACGGGCTTGTACACTTTTGCTGGAAGTGGGGATATCTCACATATTATCCGACGGGAAAGATCTGGACTCAAGAGGGTTTTGCCTGGTTAGACGGCAGGTCACGACTTACCGTTGACAACTTTGATAAAAAGAGCCAGGACGCAATAGGACATTTCACCGGCCGTCTTCCTACCCCGACAAGCATTGAATATTTTGAACAGGAAACATCTTGGAGACTGAAGAATAAATATCAGCAGAATAAGCAGAAACGTATAAACGAGCTTATGAAGACCGTTCCGAATCTCCCGAAGGACTTCCGGAAGTGCTGCATAGAAAAGCTGGGCAGGAAAAAGAGGATCAACATGAAGCTTTTTCAGCCCTGGCAGAACGGATACATCAGCCGGATGTTCTGGGTAGAGCGGATTGACGAGGATGTCCGTGTCACAGAGATATGCAGAGCCTATATGCATGACAGTATTACAGCTCAGTGGAAGAAGTGGTACTACGGGGAGAGATATTACAAGGTCGGACACCAGCAGACCTTTTGGGACAGAAAAGGTGATTCCGTGATCACTGTGCTCCCGAACAGGTATTACATTTACGACAACCTCGATGATCTGAATATCAGCCCCGCAGTCAGATCCTGTATGCGCATCATGGAAGGCATTACGGATCCCGAGATGATAACAATACTTGCAGACCGTTCTCCGGAATATGAAAAGATCATCAAGATAGGTCTCACAAGACTTGCGGCAGATATTTATTCGCAGGATACGGCAACAAAGATGGCCTCAAGGCTTAAATGCCTCCCCAAGGATCAGCTCCAAAGACTGATAAAGGTAAACGGATCGGAGAAGACCTGGGAGCTTTTGAAAATATTCCCGAAGATCACGGATGAGAACCTTAAGACCTTCAACAAGATCAAAAGCACCGTGAAGGCAAAGGACATATTGAAATTCTGCGAAGATGATGGGCTGAACCTGAACCACCTGTTCACTCTCTGGAAAAAGACCGGCGGGATCAAGATGGAGACGCTCACAAAATATAACGACTATCTCCGTATGGCCGAAGACCTCGGATGCGATATTCATGACGAGATCATCTACCGGGATAAAAAGTGGAGACAGAGGCATGATGTCTATCTCGAAGAACTCAACCGGCAGCGGGAGGAAAAGCAGAAAGAGGTACAGGATGCCATCAAGGAAAAGTGGAAGGGCATCAAAAGGGATTATGACAGAAATACAAAGCTCTTCGGATGGAAGAAGAACGGATACTGTATCATCGTTCCGAAATCGGCGGCCGAGATCAACAAGGAGGGACGCCTTCAGCATCACTGTGTCGGAGCTCAGAATGATTACAAGAACAGAATGGCCACAAGACAGAGCTATATAGTCTTTTTGAGAAAAGCCGAGAACCCCGAGAAGCCGTATTACACGATCGAGTGCAACACCAGCCGAGTGATCCAGTTTTATGCAGCATATGACCGTCAGCCGGATAAGGAGAAGGTCAAAAAGATCCTTGACAGCTGGATGAAGCAGGTCAAAAAGAATTTTGCAAAGGAAAAGAAGATGGAGGAAGCCTGTGCGATGTCGCACAAAGAGCATATGAGACAGCTTGTGGCAGCGGTCTGAGAGGAGGAAAGATGGAAGAATATACACAGATCACGATAGATGAATGGCAGCAGTGGAAAGAGGATATCAGGAGGAAACTTCAGGAATCGGCAAGCAATTTTGTTTATATCGGCTACCGCTTAAAGCAGATCAGGGACAGCGGAATGTATGACGGCTGTGAAAGCATCTACGAATTTGCCGAGAAAGAATACGGACTCACAAGAACGGTGGTGATCCGGTTTATGGCCATAAATGACAAATTCTCGAAGCACGGTAACTCTATAGAGCTCCGTGATGAGTTTGTGGGTCTGAATCAGAGCCAACTGACCGAGATGCTTTCTCTTCCGGTCTCAGACTATGATCTTGTGACCGAAAGCACATCGATCAAAGATATCCGGGAGATAAAGAAGTTTGAAAAAGAGGATATGAACGAGCCGGAGGATGCTCCTGAAGAAACTGCTCCGGAAGGTGAGTGTCCACTGTGGACACCGTTGCAGAAATGCGTCATTGATTTTTTCAAGGACAAAAGGGATCTCCTGGATGAGATCCTGAAGATGGAGGACGACAAGGACATAGCAGAGGCAATGTCTCCCAGCGGATCAACGACACACAAGAAGGGAATCGTGCTTCTCATCATGTCGGATTACAGTCATCCGGTCAAATATAAGCTCATGGGAAAACCCGACACATATTGCATAGGCTGGGGAGATTTTATCGATCAGTGCATCTCGGAAGTGTTTGAGAAGAATGATATGAGCGCCATATATCCGGAGAGCGCACAGAAAGAACCTGAAACTTCACAGAAAGATGAAAAAATCGACATAAAACCAAAAGAACCGGAAGAAAGCGTAAAAAACCCACAGAAAACGGAAAAAACCGAGGATAACGTGACAGAAGGGGCAGCGGGAGAAGAAACCACGGAGACCAAATCAGAGGAGCCGCCGGCAGCGGGCAATGATGATTCTGACGAGAAGATCCGAACGGCATACAGAGAGATGCATGAAATTGCCAAAAATATCATAGGCACACTTGACCAGAGGGATTGGCCGAAGATGTACATCCTCTCCTGTGAGCTCAGCGACCGGATCCACTACATCCGAGGCATGAACTCCGGCAGGGTAGACGAAGCCCTCAATGCAGAATTTGATAATGAGTGAGGTGTAATATGACAGTCACCAAGGATATATTAAAACAATACACAGCCCTGAAACAGGAAGAGGAGGAGCTGAAGAGACGCAGGCAGTCCATCAGCGCCCAGATCACTCACCTTGAGGAGCAGATGTTTATAGTGGCCGATACCGTCACCTGTGGCAAGAAAAACAAGAAGCCGCTCAAGACCATCACGATCAAGGGCGTGGATCAGAGACCGGCCGGAGTGATAGCCAGGAAAAGAAAAGCGCTCAATGAACTTATGCAGCGACTGTCGGAGCTGGATGCAGATATCCTTGAGTGTATGGTGGCCTGTGAAGATTTCATCCGGACCGTAGAGGACAGCCGTATGCGCCTGATCATCAGATATCACATCATCGAAGGTCTTACCTGGGCAAGGACGGCACTCAAGATGAACACCACGGAGGACAGCATCAAAAAGGCTTTTGAGCGATTCATGGATGAAAAATTATAAAAAAAATTAAACTTGTCACGATTGTCACGGTAAAAGGGGTTAAAATGCTAACATGGAACTCCCGTAAAGAGTTCTACCATACTTTCAGCTCAGCTGCCTGGGCAAAAGGAAACGCAGGATACCCCTCTTAAAAAGACAAAGATACTCAACCGAACGCACGCGGTTGAGTATTTTTGTTGTGAGGTGATGAAAGGAGCACGCTATGATCTTATCGGAGACCCTGGCGGCATTAGCGAACAATACCGCCGTTAATATAACCCTCCTTGATGATCAGGATAACCAGGTTATCCAGTTCAATGCAGCAGGTTACGAAGCTATTGAATCAGATCTTGGAACAAGAACGGTCAAGAGGATAAAGGTCAGCTCAGGAACATCGGTGTCGATCTCGATGGAAGCAGCTGACAATTCCGATGATCCTTCGGGTGATCCTTAATGCTTAAAGCTTGTTCATATTGTGGACGCATTCATGACAGCCGCCTCATATGTCCACCAAAGCAGGCGCGCCTCAACCGTTATCCAAAGGATACCGAGGCGGCAAAAACCCGGAGCAGTTCCCGCTGGCAAAAGACCCGGGATTATATCCGGCAACGTGATCACAACGTATGTCAACTGTGTCTGTTAAACTGTGCCGGAACAATTCGCCCATACGAGGGGGAGGGGCTGAGTGTTCATCACATAATCAAGCTCGAAGAGGACAGCACAAAGGCATTCGATGAAGATAATCTGATCACACTTTGCAGAGTTCATCATGAAATGGCAGAAGAAGGAAAGATAGACAGGGGCGCCCTGTTGGATATTGCAAAGCGAAACGGAGAGATATACCGGGGTACGTGCCGCGATACCGCGAAAGTATCCCCCGGGTTGTGAGCAGCCCAAAAATCCAAGCCGCTCCACACCCACGCCGAAGCTTTGTTTACAAAAAATTCCCAAAATGAGAATTTTTCACGCACGCCCGCGCCCGTACCCGCGCCCGCGCGCGATACTGTTAGAAGAAAAATAAAAAGGTGATCAAATGGCAAGACCCTCGAAAGCGGCACCGGTAATTAAGCTGGAAAAGAAGTCGCACAGAACAAAAAAAGAACTTGCCACAAGAGAAAGAGCAGAAAAAGCTCTTCTTACAGGCAAGATGATGACAGAGACTGCCGAAGTCAGAAACGACAGAACAGCACATCTGGAATTTTTGCGCCTGAAACCGCTTCTCAAGGCTATAGATAAATTTGACGAGATTTACGGAGCACCTACAAGAAGATACTGCCTGAATAAGTCAAAACTATTACAGATTGAGACCGATATAGAGAAAACCAAAGAAGAGATCGAGGAGATTCGGGACAACAAAGATGATTTTTCAAAGAACATGCCCGAGTATTACAGACTTCTGACCAAGATGGAGGACATAGTGGCCAAAAAGGAAGGACTGGCCAAGTCGATCCGGGCGGAGATGAACGATTTTGAAAAGCAAAACTGTATGACGATCAGATCCGCACTCTCAGCGATCCCGAAGAAGCCTGAGACAAAATCAAATTCACTGAAGGAGGCATTAGGTGGATAAAAAGAACCCTGCATACAAATATGCTTCCTGGTGCGTGGCCGATACTCGGGGAATGGTTCCCAAATATGTCAAAATGCAGGCCGAAAGCTGGTTAAATATAGCAGACGGGCTCGACAAAGAGGCATATGTGGACGAGGCAGCGGCCGGAAAGATCGGACGACTCCTCAAACTGATGATCCATCCCGACCTTCACTGTCAGATGGACGAAGCACTTGAACCTTATGCATGGTTTTTAATTATCGCAGGATTATGTACAAAGCTGAAAAAGAAAAAAGACATCAGGTATTACACAACGATCCTCCTGGAGATCGCACGAAAAAACTTCAAAACCTTCAACAGCGGGATCATTTTCACGCTGTTGATGCTTATGGAACCGGATTTTTCCAGGTTCTTTTCGGTGGCGCCGGATCTATCCTTATCATCGGAACTGAAACTGGCGATCAGAAAGATAATAAAGTCTTCACCGGCACTGTGTGATGAAGCAGATCCGGCATTTAAGCTGCTACGGTCGGAAATACGCTGCAATCTGAACGACAACGAGTATAAACCGCTTGCATATTCCGAAGACAGGATGGACGGCAAGACGGCAAACGCATTCCTGGCTGATGAAGCAGGTGCGATGGACTCATATCCGATCGGAGCCATGAGATCATCGCAGATGAATATCAGCAATAAGCTCGGGATCATTATCAGTACCCAGTATCCGAACGACGACAATGCCATGATCGACGAGATCGACAAGGCAAAGAAGATCCTGGACGGGCTGATAGATAATAAACGGGCTTTTTCTTTGCTCTACGAGCCGGATGATGAACTGAAGTCCGGAGATGCCTGGATGGAAGATGACAGGGTGCTTTATCAGGCAAACCCTGTAGCGGTCACACATCCGGAAATGCTTGAAAACCTCAAGGAAAGCCGTCTCGACGCAAAAATGTATGAAAACAAGCGCGAGAACTTTCTTTGTAAGCATTGCAACATACAGTACAAAGGTCTCGGAGTCGAGGGATACATAGATGTCCAGAAGGTAAAGCAATGCAGACGGGACAAAGATGATACATGGTGGAAAGGCCGCCGGGTATGGCTCGGCCTTGACCTTTCACTCTCAGACGATAACACCGCCGTTGCTATGGTCACAGAGGATG
>CAMVDF010000066.1 GCA_947166195.1 uncultured Lachnospiraceae bacterium | reverse complement strand
CTGATCCAGCATCTGAACGGATTGCTGAAGGCGACATCCGGTCATATATACATAGACGGCGAAGATATATATGATGACGATTATAGCATGAAAAAGCTTCGAAGCAGGGTAGGACTGGTCTTTCAGTACCCTGAACATCAGCTCTTTGAAGAGACGGTATTAAAGGATGTGTGTTTTGGTCCGAAGAATCAGGGCCTGAGCAATGCAGAGGCCGAAATGCGGGCCTACGAGGCTCTTGAGAGTGTTAAAATGGGAGATGACTGCTATGATGTCTCCCCTTTTGACCTGTCCGGAGGGCAGAAAAGAAGAGTGGCCATAGCAGGTGTTCTGGCCATGAAACCAAAGATCCTGATCCTGGATGAGCCCACGGCGGGACTTGATCCTGAGGGAAGGGAAGAGATCCTGGGTCTTTTGAAAAATCTCCATGATGAGCAGGGTATCACCGTGATCCTGGTTTCACACAGCATGGAGGATATGGCAGATCATGCCGAAAGACTGCTTGTCATGGACAGAGGCAGCATCATCATGAACGGAAGTCCCGTAGAAGTATTCATGAATGCGGACATACTTGAGGATGTAGGATTGTCCGTTCCGCAGGTGACAGCGGTTTTGAGGGAAATGAGACAAAAGGGTTTTGATGTCGATATATCGGCTACAACAGTCGCGGAAGCGGCAGACAGTATCATGAAGGTACTTGGATTATGATAAAGGATATCACGATCGGACAGTATTATCAGACAGATTCTGTGCTGCACAGGCTTGATCCGAGGGACAAGATCATTGGAACGCTGGTTTTTATAATATCGCTGTTTGTTGCAAAAAATGTGACCTCATATGCGGTCGCCACGGCGTTTCTGATCGCAGTCATCATGCTTTCGAGGGTTCCCTTTGGTTTTATTGTCAGGGGAATGAAGGCCGTTGTTATTATCCTGCTGATCACGATCCTGTTCAATCTGTTCCTGACTCCGGGTATAACCTTTTTTTCCGTATGGAAGATAAAGATAACCTATGAAGGCCTGAAAATGGCCGGTTATACGGCAGTGAGGCTCACCTATCTGATAATAGGTTCGTCGCTGATGACACTGACGACGACGCCCAACAATCTGACGGACGGACTGGAGAGCCTGATGAAACCTTTCCGGATATTCAGGGTGCCGGTCCATGAGATAGCGATGATGATGTCCATCGCTCTGAGGTTCATACCCATACTGATGGAGGAGACCGACAAGATAATGAAGGCCCAGCTGTCCAGAGGGGCGGATTTTGAAAGCGGCGGTCTGATAAAAAGGTCAAAGGCGCTGATACCCCTTCTGGTACCTCTTTTTGTATCTGCCTTCCGTCGGGCAAATGACCTTGCCATGGCGATGGAGGCCAGGTGTTACCACGGGGGAGAGGGGCGTACAAAAATGAAGCCCCTGGTATACAAGAGAGCGGATTACATGGCATATGCCGTTATCGTCATATATTTTGCGCTGATAGTGACTGCTCAGAGAGTGGGAGTGCTTTGAAAAGGATATTGCTTCAGGTTGCATACGACGGGACCGGATATCACGGTTTTGCCTTTCAGGAAAACACCCTGACTATAGAGGGTGAGCTCAATGCCGCGATAAGTGATCTCGAGGGAAGACAGGTGGAGGTCATAGGGGCCAGCCGTACGGATGCCGGAGTTCATGCAAAAAAAAACATTGCCGTGTATGACAGCTTCATGGATATCGATCCGCAAAAGGTATCCGGAGCTCTCAATGCCAGGCTTCCCGATGATATCAGGATCAGAGGATCGTATGCTGTCCGCAGCGACTTTCATCCCAGGAAGTGCGACTGTATCAAAACCTATGTTTACACTATAATAAATGACAGATTCGATATACCCACAAGAAGCAGGTATGCCTGTTTTGTGCCGGTGCCATTGGATGTGTCAAAAATGGATGAGGCATCAAAATATCTTTTGGGTGAACATGATTTCAAAAGCTTCTGCTCGGTTCATACCCAGGCTGAAAGCACGATCAGGAATATCACGGATATAGGTGTGAGCCGGAGGGATAACGAGATAGAGATAAGGGTCTGCGGAACGGGATTTCTCTACAATATGGTGAGGATCATAGCCGGGACCCTCATGGATGTCGGCAGGGGAAGGACAAAACCCGGGGAAGTAAGGGAGATCCTTGATGCGGCCGACAGGACAAAGGCAGGCCCAACCGCAAAGCCTCAGGGCCTTTGTCTTGAGGATATAGTGTTTTTGGAGGAAACGGGAGAATCTGTATGAAAACAGCGGTGCTCATACCATGTTACAACGAGGAGTCGACCATAGAAGCAGTCGTAAAGGACTTTCAAAAGGAGCTGCCTGACGCTGACATCTATGTGTTTGATAATAACTGCACCGATGATACCGCGCGTATAGCACGGGAAGCCGGAGCCATAGTAAGAAAAGAGGAAAGACAGGGAAAGGGCAATGTCATCCGTACCATGTTCCGGACCATTGATGCCGACTGCTACATCATGGCAGACGGGGATGATACCTATCCGGCCTCCTTTGCGCCGGCCTTTCGCGACATGATCCTCAACGAAAATGTGGACATGGTCATTGGAGACAGGCTGTCCTCGACATATTTCAGCGAGAACAAAAGACCTTTCCACAATTTCGGGAACAGGCTGGTCAGAGATCTGATCAACAGCCTCTTTGATTCGGACATCAGGGATATAATGACCGGTGCAAGGGCATTTTCAAGGGATTTTGTGAAGTCCTTTGCCATAATGAGCGAGGGGTTTGAGATCGAGACCGAGATGACGGTCTTTGCTCTTGAAAACAGGATGAATATACGGGAGATCCCCGTGGAATACAGAGACCGGAAGGAAGGATCCAGTTCCAAGCTGAACACCTTTTCGGACGGTTTCAAGGTAATAAAGACAATTTTTGCCCTTCTTCGTGACCTGAGGCCCATGAGGTTTTTCGGGTGGCTTGGAGGAATGTCAATCCTCCTGGGACTCGGATTTTTCATTCCCATCATAATAGAGTACATAAATACCGGGAAGGTTCCGAGGTTTCCTACCCTCATAGTGATCTCCGCCACCTGGATCATAGGGATCATAAGCATATTCTGCGGGCTCATACTGACGGTCATCAAAAACCAGTCGAGAGCCGAATTTGAGCGTTTTTTGAACCTTTTGCATGACAGAAGGCCGTAAACTATTGACAGTTCCGCGGCTTTTAGTGTAAAATGTTTTTTCGCACGAGTCATAGCCCCGATTTGTGCAAATGAAACTTATTATTTTATCTGATTTGGAGGATAGAAATGGATACTTATATGGCAAGTGCATCTTCCATTGAAAGGAAATGGTATGTAGTAGACGCTGAGGGACAGACCCTTGGACGCCTTGCTGCAGGCGTGGCATCGGTTCTTCGCGGAAAGAACAAGCCCACCTTCACACCCTTCCTTGATACGGGAGATTATGTGATAATAATAAATGCTGAAAAGATAAAGGTAACAGGCAAGAAGCTCGATCAGAAGGTATATACCACCCACTCGGATTATGTAGGCGGAGTCAGAAAGGAAACCCTGAAGACCAAGCTTGCAAAGAAGCCCGAGCAGGTCATAGAGCTTGCAGTCAAGGGAATGCTTCCCAAGGGACCTCTGGGCAGACAGATGTTCAGAAAACTCTTTGTATATGCCGGTCCCGAGCACAAGCATGCTGCACAGAAGCCGGAAGAGCTGAAGTTCTGATAAAGAGGAGGAAAAGAAATTGGCTGCAAAAAAAGCAAAAGTTACGGATAGATATTACGGAACCGGCAGGAGGAAGAAATCTGTTGCAAGAGTATATCTGCTGCCCGGCGACGGAAAGATAACGATCAACAAGCGCGACATAGACGATTATTTCGGAATGGAGACCTTGAAGACCATCGTTCGTCAGCCCCTCGTTGCAACATCTACAACAGGAAAGTACGATGTACAGGTCAATGTATTCGGAGGCGGATACACAGGACAGGCAGGAGCCATCCGTCACGGAATCTCCAGAGCCCTTCTTCAGATCGATGATGAGTTCCGTCCCATTCTCAAAAAGGAAGGATTCCTCACCAGAGACCCTCGTATGAAGGAAAGAAAGAAGTACGGTCTCAAAGGCGCAAGACGCGCACCCCAGTTTTCAAAGAGATAAGGATTACTGCGAATTGCAGTATATGGAAAGAACTCCCGAGCTTGCTCGAGGAGTTCTTTTTATGTACTGCATTCCAATGAATTGCAAGAAATGACCATATTTGTTACACTATAAGACAGGCATTTTTTTCAGGGAGGTACCAGAATAATGAAAAAATGGAACGGCTTTGTACACGGCATCAACTTCGGCGGATGGCTTTCCCAGTGTGACCATACAAAGGAAAGGTATGACACCTTCATCGTTGAAAAGGATTTTGAGACAGTCGCAAAATGGGGTCTCGACCATGTTAGGATCCCGGTGGACTACGAGCTGGTGGAGGATGAGGAAGGAAACTATCTGGACGAAGGATTTTCCTATATACAGTTTGCTATAGACACATGCAGAAAAAACGGCCTTCACATGATCCTTGATCTTCACAGGACCTATGGATATTCCTTTGATGAGCACCACGGCGAAAGCGGGTTTTTTGATAATGAAAACTATCAGGAACGCTTTTACCGCCTCTGGGAGGAATTTGCAAAAAGATTTTCCTTAAACGAAGATGTCCTTGCCTTTGAGCTCCTGAATGAAGTGACAAAAAGCGAATACCGCGATATCTGGAACAGGGTGAGTGATACCTGCATCAAAAGGATCAGGGCCATCGCTCCCACCATAAAGATAGTCGTGGGAGGCTATCATTATAATAATATCGAATCGCTTCCCGATCTGAATCTGCCTCAGGATGAAAATATCATATATAACTTCCATTTCTACGAGCCCATAATCCTGACTCACCAGGGTGCATACTGGATGGACAGGATGAACAAGTCCTTCAGGATAGACGCGGATGCCACCTATGAGGAGCTTGCAAAGGCGACCAGGGATAATGTGGATGAGGATTTTGAAGGCTTCCCGGGTATGGATCCTTCCGCAAGACTTTCTGCGGAATTCTTTGAAAGGAAATTTGAAAAGGCGGTGAAGCTTGCAGAGGAGAGAGGTACCTCCCTTTACTGCGGAGAGTATGGTTCCATCGATCTTTCCGGCGGAGATAACACATTGAAATGGTACCGTCTCATCAGCAGCGCCTTTGAGAAATACGGGATAGGAAGGGCAGCCTGGACCTACAGGCAGATGGATTTTGGAATCAATGATCCGTACATGGACGGTATCAGGGATGAAGTGATAAAGCTTCTGTAAAAAGGAGAGTCCGTATGTACAAAGATCAAAAGATCCTGATAGCAAAAAATAATAAGGGAGAAGAGATATTCCTGAATCCCGGTATGGCAAACCGTCATGGTCTCATAGCGGGAGCCACCGGCACCGGAAAGACTGTTACATTGAAGGTGATGGCAGAATCCTTTTCGGCCATGGGAGTGCCCGTCTTTGTTTCCGATGTAAAGGGAGATCTGGCCGGATGCGCTCTCCCCGGAAAAGAAACTGACGATATGACGGAAAGGATCAAAAGGTTCGGCCTAAACGGTACGGACTTTTCCTTCAGGGGTTTTCCGGTCACATTCTGGGACATCTATGGAAAGAAGGGGATACAGCTTCGTACCACCATATCGGAGATGGGGCCTGTCCTCCTGTCGAGGATACTGTCCCTCAATGAGACCCAGAGCGACATCCTGAAGGTTATCTTCAGGATAGCCGATGAGGAGGGGCTGCTTCTCATCGATACAAAGGATCTGAAAGCGATGCTGAACTATGTATCCGAAAACAACAAAGTATATGAGGCAGAGTACGGAAAGATGAGCTCTGTTTCCATCGCAGCCATAGTCAGATCAGTAGTAAGCCTCGAGGCCTCCGGAGGGGATGTGTTTTTCGGAGAGCCTGCCATCAGCATCTTTGACCTGTTTTCACAATCCGACGGGAAGGGAACCGTCAATATCCTTGACTGTACGAGTCTGATAAATGACGGAGTGCTCTACTCTACCTTCCTTTTGTATATGATGTCGGAGCTTTTTGAGACCCTGCCTGAGGTGGGAGATCTTGACAGACCCAAGATGGTATTTTTCTTTGATGAGGCGCATCTCCTTTTCAACGGAGCTTCAAAGGCCTTCCTTGAAAAGATAGAGCAGGTGGTCAAGCTCATCAGGTCAAAGGGCGTGGGTATATATTTCATTACCCAGAACCCGAAGGATATACCGGGTGGAGTCCTGGCCCAGCTTGGAAACAAGGTTCAGCATGCGCTCCACGCATACACTCCCGCAGAGCAAAAGGCTGTGAAGGCGGCAGCGGAGGGCTTTCGTGAAAATCCGGACTTTGATACCTTCAATGCGATAATGCAGCTTGGTACGGGAGAAGCGATAGTATCCTTCCTCGATGAAAGCGGTGTTCCCGGCATGGCCGAAAGAGCCTTCATACTTCCTCCCGAAAGCCTCATGGGAAGCATAGATGACGAGGAAAGATACAGAAGGATCAAAGGCAGCATGTATTATTCAAAATATGCGACAGCCGTGGATCCCGATTCGGCCTATGAATTTCTGCTTAGAAAGGGACTGGAAAAGGCAGAGGCATCAGAAAACGAAAAGGCGCTGACAGCAGCACAAAAGCAAGCCGCAAAGGAAAAGGAAGCTCAGGCCCGCCAGGCAAAAAAGGCAGCTAAATCCCTCGGCACCACGGTGGCGGGAACCGTCGGACGCGAGGTTGGAAAGAGTGTGGGAAAAAGCTTCGGTTCCTTTGGAAAGACTCTGGGAGGAAATGTGGGAGCAAGCCTTGGCAGAGGTATCCTAAGTACGCTTTTCAAAATGTGAATCAGTGGGACAGGGGACGTATCTGTGTCCCACTTTGAATGAGGACTGAAAAGAAGAGACATGAGCGATCTTCAGGAGCTTGGAAAAGAGCTCGAACAGACAATTTCAAATGCGGTTAAATACGGAGATTTCTCGACCCTGAGCAGGGACATATCCATACTTGCTTCAAAAGCGGCGGACTCAGTGGGAAACGGTGTGAAAAAGGCAGCCGGTTTTCCCGAAAAAGAAAAGTATGTGGACAGTTATGCATATGACTCTCCCGCCGGGACAATGAAGGATATCAAGGGGAGAAATCTTAAAAAGGAAGATATCACGGAAGATCCCGAGTGGAAAAATTCAAAGACCGCAAGCTATATCAACAGGATAAACCGTGAGCACAGGATGGAGAAAAGACGGGAGGAAAGGACTTCAAGGGAAAACCTTCCCGAGCTCTATGACCGGTCTGCCATGAAAAAGGTGGTCAGCATATTTGCTGCTGCCGGCGGTTATTCAACAGGTCTGCTTTTTTTCATGATCTTTCTGATCCTTTCAATGACTGGCCAGTGGGCTCTTGTCGGGATGATATTTCCGGCGATCCTTTTCGGATTCGGAGTCTGGGGTACCGTCAATCTCATAAAGCTCACAAGATTTGACAAATATGTAAAGACACTTTCGGGAAAGACCTATGCAGAGATAAAAAAACTTGCGGCGGCAGTGGGAAAAACCGAAAAGGCAACGGTGAAGGACCTGAAAAGGATGATCGGCAGCGGGCTTTTCCTGCAGGGACATATAGACGAGGAAGAGACCTGTCTCATCACAAGTGATGCAACATATGAGCAGTACCTGTCTACCAAAAGGAGTCTGGAGGACCGTCAGGCAGAAAAGGAAAAAGAGGAGGAAGGTCTGACTGAAGCCCAAAAGGAGATATTCCGGGCGGGAGAAGACTATATCCGGGAGATACAGCGGTGCAACGATGAGATACCCGGTGAGGAGATATCGGCAAAGATCGACAGGATGAAGCATTCCGTTGAGATGATACTTTCAAGAGCAAAAAAACAGCCGAACCTGACCGAGGATCTGAGGAGGCTGATGAATTATTATCTGCCTACGACCGTGAAGCTCCTGAATGCCTATGCTGACCTTGACAGGCAGGGAAAAACAAGTGAGAATATCGATAAATCAAAAAAAGAGATAGAAGAGACGATAGATACTCTCAATGATGCTTTTGACAAACTGTTTGACGATATGTTTGAGGATACCAGCCTTGATATCTCCACCGATGCCGAAGTCATGAAAACCCTTCTGAAGCAGGAGGGACTGACCGGCAGAAAATTTACCTCGGATATAAAACTTGAATAAAGACCTGTGAATAGAGACCCGTGAAAAGGAGGATATAAATAATGGATGAGTATGTAGAATCAGAAGTAGTTGAAACGGGATCACCCGCACTGACACTTGAACCCTTTGCGGACGCACCTTCCCCCGATATCAAACTCGAGCTGAAGGGTGCAAAAATGGAAGTCCTTGATGTGAAGGTGGGAGATGCCCTCACTGATGCCGAGCAGAGACTGACACCTGCGGAACAGAAGCAGGTAGACGAATTTGCCGAAAAAATAGATATCACCCAGACAAATACCATACTTACCTATGGAGCTGCCACCCAGCAAAAGATGGCGGATTTTTCCGACAAAGCCCTGGACAATGTCAGATCAAAGGATATGGGAGAAGTCGGGAATATGCTCACAAGCCTGGTCACCGAGCTCAAAGGCTTTGATCAGGAGGAAAAGGGGATCAAGGGCTTTTTCAACAGACAGGCATCAAAGATGACTGCCCTGAAGGCAAGGTATGACAAGGCCGAGGTAAATGTCAACAAGATAGTGGATGCTCTTCAGGTTCATGAAACAAAGCTTTTGAAGGATGTGGCGACCCTTGACAAGATGTACGAAATGAACCTGACCTACTTCAAAGAGCTCACCATGTATATCCTGGCCGGAAAGAAAAAGCTGGAGGAGGCCGAAGGAAAGGTCCTTCCCGAACTCCAGGAAAAGGCGGAAAAGAGCGGTCTTCCCGAGGATGCCCAGAAAGCCCGTGACTATCAGGAGATGTGTGAAAGGTTTTCAAAAAAGATCACGGACCTTGAGCTCACCCGTACCATCGCGATGCAGACGGCACCCCAGATCCGTATGATCCAGGCAAGCGATGTGCAGATGGTGGACAAGATCAGATCCACCGTGGTCAATACCATCCCGCTCTGGAAGAGCCAGATGGTCATAGCGCTCGGCATCCAGAATTCCACAGAGGCTGCAAAGGCCCAGAGAGCGGTTACCGACATAACAAACAAGATGCTGACTGCAAATGCGGAGGCTTTGAAGATGGCAACGATAGAAACGGAAAAAGAGTCCCAGAGAGGCATAGTGGATCTCGAGACCCTGAACAAGACCAACCAGTCCCTGATCTCGACCTTTGATGAGGTCATGAAGATCCAGGCGGAGGGCCGTGAAAAGAGGGCTCTTGCCGAGCAGGAAATGAGCAGGATGGAAACGGAGCTCAAAAACAAGCTCCTCGAAGTGAGGGCAAAGAAAGCATAGGATATGATCCGCATAATAAAAGAGTTCATCCCGGGGCTCCCCAATTCACTGGTTGTGGGAGCCCTTCGTTTTTTCAGTCTCTTCAGTTTCATATCAAAAAAGAGGCGTCAGAAAAATTCCGGTACAAATGAAGAGGTCCTGAAGAAGGAAAGCTATACGGCAAAAGACGGCTTCATAGAGAACCAGCACGCCATGAAGGCGCTGATGTTCGGCAGAACCGATATGGCATATGCAGGCTGCGAGATCATAGCGGTATATAACGCACTTTTGTCGCTGGGGCGCAAAAAGGATCTGACCGAGCTGATAAGCACCTTTGAAAAAAGAGGTTCCGTATTTGGCGGCAGGTTCGGCACTTCACCCTATGCCCTCTACAGATATCTTTCAAAAACCCCGGAAAATGTGTGTTTTTCCTTCAAAAGAAAGGACTTTGAAAGGATAGCGCAGGAAAGCAGGATCCTTATCATCACTTATTATAATGATGCAAAGGATATCATGCAGCAGATACATACCATCTGCGTGACAAAGAATGAAAAAGATGAGATGGAACCCCACAACGCATACTGCACGGAAGCAGGCATACGCTCCGTTGAAGGACTGGAGAGGGGTCTGGGCGTGCAGGGCCGGGGAAAGATAATATTTATGACGGGAATAAAGCAAAATGAAGAAAAAGAGAGAATCTAAGAGTATAGATGAGAATAGATCAGAAAAGCTTTTATTATACAGATTTGCATTGTAAAATGTAAAAAAGTATTATGTGTTTTGGGTTAGCACTCAAACAAAAAGAGTGCTAATAAATAAATGACAGTATAATAAATACAATAAGAATAAAGGAGGAAGTCAAAATGAAATTGAAGCCTTTAGGTGACAGAGTAGTTTTAAAGCCCATCGAGGCTGAGGAGACCACAGCATCCGGGATCGTTATCCCCGGAAAGGAAAAGGAAAAACCGCAGCAGGCGGAGGTTATAGCAGTAGGACCCGGAGGAGTGAATTCTGACGGAAAAGAGATAAAGATGGAGGTCAAGAAGGGCCAGAAGGTTATCTACTCCAAGTACTCGGGAACAGATGTGGAGCTCGATGACAAGAACAAGGTCATCATAGTAAAGCAGAGCGATATCCTTGCAGTGATCGAGTGATCAGAAAAGTTTGGATAATAAAGGAAAGTCTATTTTTTAAGGAGGACATATAAAATGGCAAAGGAATTAAAGTATGGCGCAGAAGCCAGGGCGGCACTGGAAAGCGGTGTTGACCAGCTTGCAAATACCGTCAGAGTGACCCTTGGACCCAAGGGAAGAAATGT
>CAMVDF010000065.1 GCA_947166195.1 uncultured Lachnospiraceae bacterium | reverse complement strand
CTCTCCTTCTTTGTCAAGCTCAGCCCTCTGCTTGTCATTCATGATGGGGTCAAACATCTTTTTGACATCTTCGGGTTTCAGGACATGATCGTCCATTTCGACCAGATCACCGTCCACCCTTATCATTATCGGTCGTCCGACGGAATAGTGCACATCGGATGCTTTCATCTCCATAGATTTTTTCAGCGACTGGTCAAGGGTTAATACTGCCATTTTTACTCTCCTCTCATTTTATACATCGAATGATACCTTCTTCATTTCAGCCACGCTGGTTATACCTTCAAGCACATATCGGGTTGCCGACATCCTCAAAGTATTCATGCCATCCTCCATGGCAACCTCTTTTATCTCCTCGGCGGTGGAGTTCTTTGAGATGACTCTCTTGAGCTTCGGAGATATTTCCAATATCTCATACACACCAATACGACCCTTGAATCCGGTGTTGTCACACTGATCGCAGCCACAGGGCTCATATATCTTTATCTTCTTTTTGCTGTTTGCGGGGATCCCCAGAATCTCCTTTTCTTCCTCATCGGGCTCCTTTGCCTTTTTGCAGTTGGGGCACAGGCGCCTCACCAGACGCTGGGCGATGATACCTACGATGGAATCCGCCAGCAGATAGGGCTCTATACCCATATCTATAAGTCTTCCCACAGCTCCGGCAGATGAGTTTGTATGCAGGGTGCTGACCACAAGGTGTCCGGTGATGGATGCCTGTACAGCTATGCCTGCCGTCTCACCGTCTCGGATCTCACCTATCATGATGATATCCGGGTCCTGTCGGAGGATCGAACGAAGGGCCGATGCAAAGGTGAGTTCCGCCTTCGGATTGACCTGAACCTGGTTGATACCATTGATATTTGCCTCTACCGGGTCCTCAACGGTGATGATGTTTACTTCCTCCCTGTTCAGTTCGGACAGAGCCGTGTAAAGGGTTGTTGATTTTCCGGATCCTGTAGGTCCCGTAACAAGTATGATGCCATGAGGATTTCCGAATATATGATCAAACTGCTTCAGTTCATGTTCATTCAGACCCAGATCCTTCTTTTCCCTCGAAAGTGCATTCTTTGAGGTGAGACGCATAACCACCTTTTCGCCGTATACGGTCGGAAGAACGGAAACACGGATATCAAATTCCTGTCCGTCGACCACCTGGGTCATACGTCCGTCCTGGGGTCTTCTCTTTTCGGAAATGTCCATTCCCGATATGATCTTGATCCTGGCTACGATGGCGGAAAGCAGATCCGTTGCGTAGATAAGTCTTTCATACAGGGCTCCGTCAATCCTGTACCTGACCCTGACGCTCATTTCAAGCGGCTCGATATGGATATCGGAGGTTCTTTGACGGACGGCCTGTTCAACCATCTGTTTTACCAGGGAAACGATGGGAGAATTGTCTATCTCGGCGTTGGCTTCCTCTCTTTCAGCCTCCTGCTCCCTTCTCTCGTTTGCCTTTTCCTCCGCGTATTTATTTGCCACGTCCATAACGTCCGCGGTACCGTACGCCCTGTCTATGGCGATGGCCACCTGGCGTCTCGTGGCGACAACTGCCTCGATCTGCAATCCGGTGATCATCCCGAAATCATCGATGGCGTCCATATCCATGGGATCGGACATCGCAAGCATGAGGACATTGGCGTTGCCGGGCTGATAAGCATATGGTATGGCATTACGACGTCTGGCCAGATTTGACGGTACCATCTTGATGATACTGTCGTCGATCTTCATTCCGGTCAGGTCGACCTTTTCCAGATGGAGCTGATTGCTCAGCGCATCCGCTATGGCCTCTTCAGTGCAGATATTATTATCGACCAGCACCTCTCCGAGTTTCTTGCCTGATCCCTTTTGCAGTTCCAGTCCCTTTTGGAGATCC
Organism: uncultured Lachnospiraceae bacterium; assembly: GCA_947166195.1. Classification (GTDB taxonomy): domain Bacteria; phylum Bacillota; class Clostridia; order Lachnospirales; family Lachnospiraceae; genus NK4A144. The sequence continues at coordinate 8,967 of CAMVDF010000065.1, read as the reverse complement.
TCTTCTGTGAGAACATCATACTTTACAAGCAGATCTCCCAGTCGCAGCTTCCTGCGGCCGTGCATTTTACCTCCAGCCATGTTTCACACTATCCTCCTGATCGATACCACGCTCCTGTAGAGCGCGTTTGATATCTTGATTCCGGTTGCCTGGGTTGATGCATGGACTATCTGTCCTCCCCCGAGATATATCCCGACATGTCCCGCATAACAGAATATATCCCCCGGCTGTGCCTCTTCATAGGAAACGCCCCTGCCATATGCTGCCTGGGCACCCGAATTTCTCGGTATGGAATATCCGAAATGTTTATACACCGACATGGTAAATCCGGAGCAGTCACACCCGTCTGTCAATGATGTGCCGCCCGGCACGTAGGGATTGCCTACAAACTGCCTGGCATAATTTGCTATCTCCTGTCCGGTGCCTCCTGATACGGGCTGTTCCTCATGCGGCTGTTCGCCGGATTCCTCTCCCGTCTCCTCAGGCGGTCCTTCCTCTTCTTTCTTCTTTTTCTCTTCGGCCTCTTTTTTTGCCTTTTCCTTTTCGGCCTTCTCTTTTTTCTTTTTTTCTTCGGCTGCCTTTCTGGCCGCTTCCTTTTCGGCTGCCGCTATCTTTGCGATCTGGGCATTATCCTCGTCGATCTTTTTCTGATAAGCCTTTGCCCTGCTCTTTGCCTCGGAAAGCTTTGATGCAAAATCCTCCACCGTCTGTCTCTGTTCCTCTATAACGGCATTCAGATACTTTTCCTGCTCCTCATATTCCTGGTTGATCTCCTGGAGCTCGGCCATCTCTTCGTCAAGACTTGCCTGCAGCTCGGCCACCTTTTCCTTGATGGCCTGATAGTTTTCAAGCAGCGCCCTGTCATACTCATACAGTTTTTCCGCGTATTCCGCCTTGTTTATGGCATCTGTCAGGCTCTCGGCCTTCAGGAGGATCTCTATGTAGTCCGACGAAGCGTTGCCGTTTTCATACATATATCTGATCCTTGCGCACATGGCCTTGTACTGCTTTCTCTCCTCTGCCTCAGCAGCCTCATAATCAATGCGCGCCTGCTCGATCTCGGCTTCCTTGTTTGCTATATCCCCTTTTATGATCTCCACATTCGCCAAAAGCTCCACCAGCAGCGCCTGGGAAGCATCAAGCCCTGCCTGTGCCTGTGATTTTTCATCCTCTATGCTGCTGATCTGCTCGTTTACCTGATTCAGTTTGTTCTCGTTTTCCTTTTTGTCCTTGTTCAGCTCGTTTTTTGTCGCCGCAAACACTGAAAAACAGGACAGGAAAACCATTATCAGGCTGATGATGATGCAGAGATTTTTTTTCATAATTCGCAGTTACCCGTCGTCCTCGGGAAGGGGAGTACATCTCTGATGTTTTCCATGCCGGTGATATACATGACTGCTCTCTCAAAACCCAGTCCGAAGCCGGAATGTCTCACCGATCCGTATCTCCTCAGATCCAGATAGAATTCGTAGTCCTTTGTGTCCATATGAAGCTCATTCATCCTGTGAAGGAGCTTGTCATAATCTTCCTCTCTCTGTGAACCGCCTATGATCTCACCTATTCCGGGAACCAGGCAATCCATGGCAGCCACCGTCTTTCCGTCTTCATTTTCCTTCATATAGAAGGCCTTGATATCCTTTGGATAATCAGTGACAAAAACAGGTTTTTTGAACTCGTGCTCCGTCAGGAATCTTTCATGCTCTGTCTGCAGATCGCAGCCCCAGCTTACCTTGTACTGGAATCTGTCATTATTTTTTTCCAGTATCTTTACCGCATCCGTGTAGGTCACATGGCCGAACTGCGAATTCAGGACATGATCCAGCCTTTCAAGCAGTCCCTTGTCCACAAAAGAGTTGAAAAAGGCCATCTCCTCCGGTGCGTTTTCAAGCACATAGTTTATGATGTATTTGATCATGTCCTCGGCGAGAGCCATATTGTCGGACAGTTCATAGAAAGCCATCTCGGGTTCTATCATCCAGAACTCTGCCGCATGACGCGTAGTGTTTGAATTTTCCGCCCTGAAAGTCGGGCCGAAGGTGTAGATGTTTCTGAATGCACTTGCAAAGGTTTCTCCGTTCAGCTGGCCTGAAACCGTGAGGTTTGTGGGCTTGCCGAAAAAGTCCTTTGAAAAATCAGTCTTCCCGTCATCCCCTGCCGGTGCATCCATGGGCGGCAGGGTCGTCACCCTGAACATCTCTCCGGCACCCTCCGCGTCGCTTGCGGTTATTATGGGAGTATGCACATACACAAATCCTCTTTCCTGGAAAAACTTGTGTATCGCAAAAGCCAGAAGCGACCTGACTCTGAAGACAGCCTGAAAGGTATTGGTCCTGGGGCGCAGATGAGTCATGGTGCGCAGATATTCCAGAGTGTGCCTCTTTTTCTGGAGGGGATACTCCGGAGGAGCGATGCCCTCAACACTGACCTTTTTTGCCTGTATCTCAAAGGGCTGCTTTGCTTCCGGCGTGGCAACCAGCGTTCCTTTGACGATGACCGCGGTTCCGACATTGAGCTTTGCTATCTCGGAAAAGCTTTCGATCGCATCCCCGTATACAACCTGCAGGGTTCCGAAACAGCTTCCATCGCTCAACACCAGAAATCCAAAGGTCTTTGAATCCCTGTTTGACCTGATCCAGCCTCCGATCTCTATCTCTTTTCCGAAATAACTGTCCGGATCTTTGTACAATTCCCTTATCTCAATCAGTTCCATCTGTATTCTCCAATCACCTGATCACTGCATTTTTGAAGACAAAATCCTGCACCTTTTCACTGAGCAGATATTCGCCGAGGGTCTTTTCGTCAACTGAAGCCTTGAGAGTATCCACATCGGTGCCGTACTCTTTTGCCTTTTTTTCGTAGTAGTCAGCTATCTCCTTTTCGTCGACCGTAATGTTCTCTGCAGCCGCTATGGCTCTGACCACCAGTTCCTGCTTTGATATCTCTTTGCCGTAGTCCTCTGCCTGCTTTGCAAAGTCTGCCATATTTCCGCTGATGAGTGAGACATAATCCTCAAGCGAAAGCCCGTACTGGGAAGCAAAGCCTTCTATATTTTTCGTATACTCCGCGGTATTTTCAGAAACAAGCCATCCGGGAAGATTTCCGAGGTCGCAGGTGCTCGTATCGTATATCTGCTGCATGAGTTCATTCCTGCAGGCAGTATCGGCAGCGCTTTCCTTTGACTTCTCGATGGTCGTCTTTATCAGATCAAGATACTCATCCACATCACTGAAGTCATCTTTGTCATATTTCTGCGCCAGCTTTTCAAGTATGCCGTCATCCGTGAGGGAGGGAACATCATCCGCCTGGATGGAATTGACCTTTACGGTGAAGACCACATCCGCTCCCGCAAGATCCTCTGCATGATAATCCTCGGGGAAGGTGAGATCTATATCCTTTGTCTCTCCGATCTCCATGCCGATCACTCCGTCCTCAAAGCCCGGTATGAAGGTGCCGGATCCTATCGTGAGATCGTAGCCCTGTGCCGTACCTCCGTCAAAGGCAACTCCGTCCTTTTTTCCTTCGTAATCGATATTGACCGTGTCGCCCTCTATGACAGGTCTGTCTGTCACATCGGTTTTTGATGCCAGTGCCGAAAGATCCGACATCACCGCTTCTTCGATGTCATTTTCGCTCACCGAAGTATCTTCTCTTTCGACCGTGATACCCTTGTACTGTCCGAGAGTGACAAACTTTGAAGGGTCAATCTTTTCAAGGCTCTGTACTTCCTGCCCGCAGCCCGCAAAGGCAAGTGATAAACACACCAATAAAGCGGCATTTACCGCTCCTCTTCTAAATCTTTTCATAATCTCCTTCTTTCAAAATCGCGTAAATAATAAGAAAACACTATTATTTATATCACAATTTCCTTTATTATTCAATTAATGTTACAGGGTGCTTCAGGATTTTTTTGTATCTTTTTTTTTCGTGCTGTGTTATAATCTGTGATGTATCACCTTTTTTCAGAGGAAGGGAACCATATGATAGCACAGATCCTGGGAAAATATTTTGTCGAAAAAGACTTTCTGACGAACGGACAGCTCCAGTCAGTATTGAAACAGCAGCAGGGAAGAAAGGTGCGTCTCGGCACCATTGCGGTTTCCGAAGGACTGATGACACTTGCACAGGCAGATGCGGTCAATATGCTCCAACAGTCCATTGACAAACCCTTTGGTGATCTCGCCGTATACAAAGGATTTCTGACCATCACTCAGGTCAAGGCTCTGCTTCGTGAACAGGGAAATGAATTCATCCTCTTCATGCAGACCCTGAATGACGAGGGGCTGATGGATGTACCGGCCTTTGAATCAGCAGTCAGACAGTTCCAGATCGACTCCGGCATCACGACCACCACTCTCGAGGCGATGAAGGCCGGGAGCATCGACTCCATCATAGAAACCTGCATGGGTGATCTGATGAATGAATATACCGACCATGTCGGTACCGCAGTCCGTCTGGTCGTCAGGATCATAGACAGGGACGCCTACATAGGCAGAGCCCGCATCACAAAGGACATTTCCGAGCTTCCGTCAGGCGTGTTCCAGCGCGTGACAACCCCCGAGGGAGACACATATGTCTGTGCCCTCACGGATGAAAAGCAGGGTCTTTCGGCCATTGCTTCAGGCTTTGCAAAGGATCAGTTTGAAAATGACGATCTCTTCATCATAGATGCCGCAGGTGAGTTCCTGAACTGCATCAACGGTCTTTTCTGCACGACCGTCAGCCATGAGGAACCGTCCTATGATATCGAGCCCCAGCAGTATTTCTCGCACGAGAACATCCCGGACATCATCAAAGGTTCAAAGATCCTTCACATGCCCATCTACATCGGAAACAGCATTGCGGAGTTTCTGATCATCAAATAATACGGCTGATCTGATCAGCCCGACATAGTAAAGAGAGCCGCAGGCGCAGATGATATCCGTGCTTCCGGCTTTTTTTAATGCCATTTCATATGCCGACACCGGATCCGGAACGGCAATGCAGTCTACCGCTGTCTTTTGTCCCACTTCAAGTGCAAGCTCTTCTGCCGTCAGTGTCCGGTCCGAGGGAACGGTCACCGTGTAGACAGCCTTTGCCAGAGGAAGTATGGCATCCAGCATCCTTCCGTGATCCTTGTCCTTCAATATCCCTATAATAAAAACTATCTTCGCATCCCCGAAATACAGTCTGAGGCTTGATGCAAGCCTTTCCATGCCTTTGACGTTGTGTGATCCGTCTATGAGAACGCAGGGGTCCCTTTTGATCAGTTCAAATCTCGCACTCCAGGCTGCATCCGAAAGCCCGTTTCCGATATCCTGTTCCGAAATATCAAAGCCTTTTTTTTGCAGGATCCGGGCCGCCTGTACCGCCATGGCCGCATTGTTTATCTGGTAATCGCCAAGGAGACCGATATGATACGATACATCCCCCAGCAAAAAATCTACTCCGTCAAGACCTGCCTCTGCAGGTCCATCCGGAAGATCACAGACAAAAAGATCTGCACATTTCCGGCGGCACACATCCTTTATGACCCGGGTAACTCCTTCCTCCTGGGGATGAATGAGGACGGTGCTGCCCTCTTTTATTATCCCCGCTTTTTCAAAAGCGATCTTTTCAAGGGTATCCCCGAGAATGTCGGTATGATCATAGCTTATGGGAGTGATCATGCACAGCAGCGGATCCTTTATGACATTTGTTGCATCAAGCCTCCCGCCGAGACCTACTTCCAGAACACAGATGTCGCACTTTTGCTCAAAAAAATAAAGGAAGGCTATGGCGCTGATGATCTCAAACTCGGTAGGCTCGCCTTTTCCCTCCTCCTTCATCTTTGCCGCGGCATCCCTTACAACGGTAGCGATGCGGGCAAAATCCTCTTCTCCTATCTCTTTCCCGTCAACCCTGATCCTTTCGGAAAATCTCTCCACGAAGGGTGATGTATACATGCCGGTGCGGTATCCGGCTTTCATGAGGATACTGCTCAAAAATGCCACGGTCGAACCCTTTCCGTTCGTTCCCGCAACATGCACCATTTTCATCTTTTCCTGGGGATCTCCCAGATAACCCATCAGATTTCTGATATTATCAAGGCCCAGCTTTGATCCGAACCGGGCTATGCTGTCTATATATTTTCTCGCATCCTCGTAATTCATGCTTTTTTTATTATCCTTTTGTACATATTCCCGCCTGCCCTGAGGACCACGGTCAAAAGCAGGATATTGACGGGAAGCATCACGGCAATCTTTATGATCCTGGCTCCCAGGACCGCAAATATCCCCTGTCCGTAAAGGATGGACAGGTTTATAGTAGTAAGGATGATGTCCGCGGCCAGTGTTTCAAAAAGCTGGGTTACGATGATCCTTTTCAGTGTGGGCTCTTTTTTGTAGAGCATTAGCCCGTACAGTGCTCCCTGTATGATCCCGGTTATCGTAAATCCCGGAAAAAAAGGACCTGTGGGTTTAACAAGAAAACCCAGCACATCCGTCAGTCCTCCTATGACTCCTCCCACCGCGGGTCCGAAAAGCATGCCTGACAGGGCAACAGGCAGAAACTGCAGCCTGATCTCGGCAACATCGGATATGGGTATCTTGAAAAAGCCCAGTATGACAGCAATGGCAAGAAGCATCGCACAGATTGTCAGAACCTTTGTATCCCTCAAGTTTTTCATCAGTGCATACACCCTATGATATCGGATATCCTTCCGGTACCGGTCTCATCCATCCAGGCTTCCATATCCCTTATTATCCGCGTCATCAATGAGGGCTCGTGGAAATTCATCATCCCGACCGCCACCATTGTTGCTCCCGCCATCATCATCTCGATGGCATCTGCAGCACAGGCTATACCGCCCATACCTATAACGGGGATCTTCACGGCCTTTGACGCCTCGTAGACCATCCTGACCGCTATCGGGTGAATGGCAGGCCCGGAAAGGCCTCCCGTCCTGTTTGCAAGGACAAAGCTCCTTCTGTATATGTCTATCTTCATTGCGGTAAAGGTATTTATCAGGGAAACCGCATCAGCTCCGCCCTCCTCGGCAGAGCGGGCCATGAGGGCTATATCCGTAACATTCGGGGAAAGCTTCATGATGACGGGCTTTTTTGAAACCTTTTTCACCGCTTTTGTGATCTCTAAAAGAGACTTCGGATCAGTTCCAAAGGCTATTCCGCCCTCCTTCACATTCGGACAGGACACATTGATCTCAAGCAGCGCGATCTCCTCCCTTTCGGAAAGAAGCTTTACCGCCTCCACATATTCCTCCGTGCTGTGTCCGCACACATTTACGATCACCGGAACATCGTGCTCCTTCAGAAAAGCCAGATCCCGATTAATAAAAACGTCCGCCCCCGGATTTTGAAGCCCTATGGCATTCATCATACCTGAAGGAGTCTCAGCCACCCTAGGTGTGGGCTTGCCCTCCCAGGCATTCACCGATACCCCCTTGGTGGTGACGGCTCCAAGCCTGTCAAGATCCACAAACTCACTGTACTCTATCCCGCTGCCAAAGGTGCCCGATGCGCAGGTGACGGGATTTTTGAACTTCATATTGCAAAAACTGACTGAAATATCCCTCACAGTATCACCTCCGATGCCTCAAATACCGGCCCCTCGGTACAGATCCTGGCGTTGTTCACATGTGAATGCGCATCCTTTGCCGCGGTCTTTACCACGCATCCCAGACAGGCGCCCACTCCGCAGGCCATCCTTTCCTCAAGCGATATATATGCCGGTACCCCTTTCTCCGCCGCAAAGCTTTTCACCGCTTTGAGCATGGGCAGGGGACCGCAGGCAAAGATCACATCTGCTTTGATATCCTCCGTCTTTGCCGCATCTATCACATTTCCTTTGATACCGGTGCTGCCGTCATCGGAAGCGATGATCACCTGCGCTCCGGCATCTTCAAAATCACTCGCAAGAAAAGAATTCATGGAGGCATTTCTGTAGCCCAGCACTGCCTTCACATCCTTTGGACCTCCCTCTTTTCCCTTTTGTGATCCGAGTATTTTTGCAAGCTGCAAAAGAGCGGGAGCACCTATCCCCCCGCAAAGAAGAAGGACTTCCTTTCCGGCCGCTGCCTTTATGTCCCAGCCGTTTCCGAGAGGTCCTTCGATCATTATTTCTTCATCTTCGGATATCCCCGAGATCTTTGCTGTTCCCGGTCCCGATATCCTGAAAACGATCCTCAGCTCCTCCCCGCCTGCTTCGCATATACAAAGAGGCCTGCCTAAAAGCCTTGAGGGATCGTTTGGAAATACCAGCACAAACTGTCCGGCCTTTGCTTCCCTTGCTATCTCTGTCCTCAGACGGATATCAAATATCCCTTCGCACAGTTCTTTTTTTGAAATGATCCGCGCCCGGCATTTTTTCATAGATTTATCAGCTTTCCTCCGGATATGGTATAGTGAACCTTTCCGTAGAGTTCCTCCCCTATGAAGGGTGAGTTAAAGGATTTGGAATAAAACCTGTTCACGACCCATTTCTCATTCGGATCAAATACCACCACATCACCGACAGATCCCACTTCAAGAGAACCTGCTCTGAAGCCGTAGAGTTTTGCGGGATTGGTGCTCATCAGCTCTATCATCTTCATCAGATCGATGTGTCCTGCCTTGACCAGATTTGTGACAGCAAGCGCCAGTGCCGTCTCAAGACCTATCATCCCGGAAGGGGCATTTATGAAACTCCTCCTCTTTTCCATCTCCATATGGGGAGCGTGGTCTGTTGCTATCATGTCGAGAGTTCCGTCCTTCAGTCCTTCGATGATGGCAAGCCTGTCTCTTTCCGTACGCAGAGGAGGATTGACCTTTGCCTCTGAGCCTCTGTCTATGATGGCTTTTTCGGTCAGAGAAAAATGATGGGGTGTTGCCTCGGCATGGATATGCCCTGCCTTGTCCTTCTTTTTTGCTTCCCTGATCATGGCGACGCTCTCGGCAGCACTGACATGCTGGATATTGATGATGGCTCCCGTTTCAAGGGCCAGCTTCAGGTCTC
>CAMVDF010000064.1 GCA_947166195.1 uncultured Lachnospiraceae bacterium | reverse complement strand
AGAAAAGAAGTTCAAGGAAAGTGCCTCTTTCTTTGGAAACAGACACATGATCCTTTCCATCGAGGGAAGGGATGTGGATGATTATGAAGCCGGGGAGATCCTGGAGCTTCTGGTGAAGCATACCAGGCTCAAGGTTGACACCATTATGGTGCAGGACAGGGTATTGGAGGACAAGTTCCAGGCCATACTCGGAGACGATCCCAGGCATGAGATAGAGATAGCAAGGCTTCGAAAGGATAATGCGGTTCTTTTGAAAGCCATAGGCCAGCTCACGGCAGCTCTTGATCCCATGAACATCCAGATCCATAAGGGGACACTGCGCGGCGGCAACGATATAGAAGCTTTGGGCAGCGTGATGATCCTCGGTGATGTGAAGCCGGGAGCAACCGTTACGGCCGGAGGATCCATCTTTGTCATGGGAGCGCTTCAGGGAACCGCCGATGCCGGTGCCTACGGCGATGCGGAGGCTTTTATCATGGCCTTTAACATGGATCCCATGCAGGTGAGGATCAGTGATGCCATCGCGATCTCGCAGGAAAAGTCCGGCAAGAGACGCAGGGGCTTCATGAGACACAAGGATATAGTGATACCTGAGGTTGCAGCCATAGTTGACGGGCACATCGTCATTCAGGATTTTGACAGCACCTTCATCAAGAGTACTCCTTTCTTTAATAAAAACAAAAAGGTGACCGGCCCTTTGATGGAAGAAACCACAGCGGATATCCTCGCATCCATGGAGCAGAGCGCTGCCGCTGAAAGCATACTTCCCACAGAGGATGAAGAACCTGAGATAGATTTCACGGGACAGGGAGATTATGAGGAAACAGAGACTGCAAAGGAAGAACCTGTCGCCCAAGCTGCCGTAAAGGAAGATGCTTCAAAAAAGAAGCCTGTTTCGAAAAAGGCCGATACGGAGGAGCCTGCTTCAGAGGCACCCGCTCCGGAAGCACCCGCAGAGGACAAAAAGAGCAAGACAAAGGCTGTAAAAGCGGCGAAGCCTGCAAAGAAGAGCAGGAGCAGCAAACGCCCCGGCCTGACAAGATAGATATACAGTAAATACAGTTACGGAGGTTTAATAAATGGGAGAAGTAATAGTCATCACATCCGGAAAGGGCGGAGTCGGCAAGACGACGACCACCGCGAATATCGGGACCGGCCTGGCAAAGCTTGGAAAAAAGGTCGTACTCGTAGATACGGATATAGGACTGAGAAATCTGGATGTGGTATTGGGGCTTGAAAACAGGATAGTCTACAACCTCGTTGATGTTGTGGAGGAAAACTGCAAGCCGAAGCAGGCGCTCATCAAGAGCAAAAAGACGGAAGGGCTTTACCTTCTCCCTGCAGCACAGACAAGGGACAAGAGCAGCGTGACTCCCGAGCAGATGAAGGATCTGGCAAAGGAGCTCAAAAAGGATTTTGATTATGTCTTCATGGACTGTCCGGCAGGTATCGAGCAGGGCTTCAAAAACGCCATCGCCGGCGCAGACAGGGCTCTCATAGTGACAACCCCCGAGGTTTCGGCAGTCAGGGATGCGGACAGGATCATTGGTCTGCTTGAAGCAAACGAGATGTCGGATACAAAGCTCATCGTAAACCGTTTGAGACCCGACATGGTGAGGGAAGGAAATATGATGTCGGCTGATGATGTGGTGGAGGTCCTTGAGATCGGTCTCATCGGAATAGTTCCTGATGATGAGAACATCGTCATAGCCACCAACAACGGCGAGCCTCTGGCAGGTGATGATTCCCTGGCAGGAAAGGCATATATGAATATCTGTCGCAGGATAATGGGTGAGGATGTAGGCTTCCTTGACCTCAACAAGAAGGGCTTTTTCGCAAGGCTCTTTGGCAGGTAGGAGGTGACATCATGAGATTTTCGGATCTGTTCAGAAAAAAAGGATCCTCAGATGTGGCAAAGGACAGGCTCAAGCTGGTGCTGGTTTCGGACCGTTCCTCCTGCTCACCCGAGATCATGGAAAAGATCAAGAATGATATCATAGAGGTGCTTTCAAAGTATGTTGAGATCGACAAGGAAGGCCTGGATATCAAGATCACCCAGATGGAAAATGATGAAGGTGCGGACAAATCCTCACCGGCGCTCTACGCAAACATACCCATCAAAAACATGAAGGGACAGAGCAAAAAAGATTAATTTTTTTTGTGGGACAGGGGACGTTTCTCTGTCCCACACGTGTGTTATGGATCTTTTTGAGTATATGAAGGAAAACAAACTGAAGACGGAGTCGCCGCTGGCGGCAAGGCTCAGGCCCGAAACCCTTGACGAGATCGTCGGGCAGGAGCACATCGTCGGGAAGGACAAGCTGCTGTACCGCGCCATCAAGGCAGACAAGCTGTCATCCATCATACTCTACGGCCCGCCCGGCACCGGCAAGACCACCATCGCAAAGGTCATAGCAAAGACCACGAAGGCGGAATTCGTCCAGCTCAACGCCACGGTGGCGGGAAAAAAGGACATGGAAGAGGTGGTGAAAAGGGCCGGCGAGAACCTTGGGATGTACGGAAAAAAGACCATCCTCTTCATCGACGAGATCCACCGCTTCAACAAGGCCCAGCAGGATTATCTCCTGCCCTTTGTGGAGGACGGCACCGTGATCCTCATCGGAGCCACGACGGAAAACCCCTACTTCGAGGTAAATGGCGCTCTGATCTCCAGATCGCGCATCTTTGAGCTGCACCCTTTAAGCCCCGATGACATCAAAAAGCTCATAATAAGAGCGGTCACCGACAAAGAGAAGGGTCTTGGCTCCTATGAGGCCATAATAGATGATGATGCCGCAGCTTTTCTTGCGGATATCTCAAACGGCGATGCAAGGGCTGCGCTCAATGCCGTGGAGCTCGGGGTCATGACCACGGACAGGAGCGATGACGGAAAGATCCATATAACCACTGAAGTTGCCGAACAGTGCATCCAGAAAAGGGTGGTAAAATACGACAAGGACGGAGACAATCACTATGATACGATCTCCGCTTTCATCAAGTCCATGAGAGGGTCGGACCCTGATGCCGCGATCTTTTACCTGGCAAAGATGCTCGATGCCGGTGAGGATATCAAGTTCATTGCGCGCAGGATGGTGATCTGTGCCTCCGAGGATGTGGGAAATGCAGATCCCCAGGCGCTGCAGGTGGCCGTGTCGGCCTTTCTTGCCGCGGAGCGGATAGGCATGCCGGAATCACAGATCATCCTTTCCCAGGCTGCAGCCTATATCGCAACGGCACCAAAGAGCAATTCGGCTGTGGAGGCCATATTTGAAGCCACGAGGGCCGTGCAGGAAACACCCAATGTCACGATCCCGACCCACCTTCAGGATGCGCATTACAAGAGTGCGGGAAAGCTCGGACACGGCGTCGGATACAAGTACGCACATGATTACGATAATAACTACGTAAAGCAGCAATATCTGCCCTACGAGCTGGAAGGCAGGGAGTTTTACCATATCTCCGACAACGGCTACGAAAAGAAGATAAAGGAACATATGAAGCGCATCAAAAGAGAGGCCGGGGAGTAGGATCCGTTGAAAGAAAACCTGTTTTGTGATATTATTTTTCTGTCGGAGCTTACACGGAGGTGAGTGCCATGAAGATGGATCTTAGTATAATAAAATATAAATATGCGGTGGCGGTGTTTGCTGTGGCCGCTGTTTTTATTATGGGAAAAAGCGGGACTGCATACGCTGCCGAAAATACCACGGCCATCCGTCCCTATACTCCCTATGTGAGTACCTATGCACACTGGAAATATATAAAAAAGCAGGGTGACACGGCAGTGGATGCAAGGGAGGCGACCGCAAAAAAGGCAGGCGTTCCCTACAGGGTCGGAAAGTTCACAAAGCCGGAACTCAACACCATGAACGCCGAATATGTCCTGCAGCTTCTGAACGGTGATTTCGGTGTTTATGACAACAGAGGCAATTACCTGGGGACTTCAAAGGCGGTATTTAACGGTGTCTGGGGCGATCTGGATCCGGCAAAGGCTCTGCAGATCCAGGGCGGCGCAGGCGGAGGAGGCGCAAAGATGGCCACTCCCGACATCAGCTCCTTTGACCCGAATGTGAAAAAGGAGACGACGGAAAAACTCTATATTCCGCCGGAAGCCGTCTATGTGAGGCTTTCAAACATCAAGCAGACTGGAAAGAAATATACACCGCTTTCATCACTGACCATCCCGATGTGGAACGAGGTGGCGCAGTATTCGGAGGTTTTTGACAAGGATTTCAAGAGAGTATCCTTTACGAGAAAGAACGGAAAAACGTATTAAAGTACGGTTTGTATAATAAAAGAAGGAGGAGTTTGAAAAGATGTCCGGACTGAAGGAAAAGTACATGGTAACAGGGGATGTGCGTCCCGACGATATGCCGAGGATCGAAACAAAGGAGCAGGCGGAGGCATTTATCGAAGCCCAGGTGGAGCTTGCAAAAAAACAGATCGGAGACGGCAACGTGCTTTTGGCACTTTCCGGAGGAGTTGATTCTTCGGTGGTGGCGGCTCTTCTCATAAAGGCCGTCGGACAGCAGCTCATCTGCATCCATGTAAACCACGGACTGATGAGAAAGGGCGAGAGCGAGCAGGTCATCGAGGTCTTCAGGGAACAGCTGAAGGCGAATCTCATCTATGTGGATGCCGTCGACAGATTCCTTGACAAACTCAAAGGCGTCGACGATCCCGAGACAAAGAGAAAGATAATAGGAGCGCAGTTCATCGAAGTCTTTGATGAAGAAGCGGCGCGCCTTGCGGATGTGAAATTCCTGGGTCAGGGGACCATCTATCCGGATATACTTGAAAGCAAGGACGGGATCAAGGCTCACCACAATGTGGGCGGTCTTCCCGAAAAAATGGATATGCAGCTTGTGGAGCCCGTGAAGCTCCTTTTCAAGGACGAGGTCAGGGTCGTGGGAGCGGCGCTGGGACTGCCGGATTCCATGGTGAACCGCCAGCCCTTCCCGGGACCGGGACTCGGTGTTAGATGCCTCGGCGCCATCACCAGAGACAGGCTTGAGGCACTGCGCGAATCAGATGCGATCCTGCGCGAGGAATTTGAAAAAGCCGGACTTTCAAAAAAGGTATGGCAGTATTTCACCATCGTTCCGGATCTGAAGGTCACCGGCATCAAGGACGGAAAACGGGCCTACGAGTGGACCTGTATAATAAGAGCGGTGAACACCAGGGATGCCATGACGGCCACCATCGAAAGGCTTGACTGGGACTTCCTCGAAAAGGTTTCCGCAAGGATAACAAAAGAGGTAAACGGCATCACCCGAGTCCTCTACGATGTGACCTCAAAGCCCATGGGGACCATAGAGATGGAATAAACGAAAAAACGTGGGAATCCGCTTAAACAGTGGGTTCCCTTTTTTTGTGGTTGCAAAATGGTTGCAAATATTTTGCAGTCACTCTTTTTAAGAATCTAAAGCCGGATAGCATGACCGGCATCAATCACTCATTCGAGTAATTTTCACATATATAACTATCTACAAACATTTTCGGATTTTCGAAAATTATATGCCACATATCTTTTGAAAAAAGATAGAGAAATTTTAGTAATCAGTTCTGACTCGTTCCAAATAGTAGGTGAAAGAGGAAGAGCGAGTTTAAGCTTTCTTTGTCCCTTTTTCCGTCTGCCTCGTATATAAATACAGACAGATGTTTTGAGGCGCGGAGAAATGATCGGTTGAAGGAGGTATTTCGTATGAAGATTACAGATGAATTGAAGGGTAAGCTGCAGAAAGCAGCATCGGGAGAAGAAACAAAAAAGATCCTTGACGAAACCAGAGGAGCCGTTGAGAAGGCTGGGATCATCCTCGAAGATGACGAACTTGTCAGGGTCGCCGGCGGAACCGGAGGGGAAAGTGATGAGTTATTCGGATATAAGCTCTCTCCAAGGTCTTCATGGTGTCCGCACTGTCAACGGGATGTGGAAGGCGACGGTCTTGGTCCGATACAGGAAGAGAACGGTATCAGATTCCAGGTCTATTCGTGTGATAATTGCGGCGGCGCGTATATCGTCAAATATTGAAGGATCCATTCATAAGAAGATCCGTTGACCCTGAAAATGACTACTCCGATCTGGAGGGGTTAAACATCCTCGATCACCATTGATGAGGCCGTCAAAAAGTACGGAAGCTTTGAATGAGCTTTAAGAAAAATTGAAAAACAATCTGTTGACATTCTTTTGAGACTGTGTTATTTTCGATAAAACCGTTGATGAAGAGTAAGTAGGTTTCGTAAAGGTTCGAAAGTGAGAGCTGCGTGTGGAGTGATCGCGGCAGGAAAAGCGGGACTGAATGGACTTCTGAGGGCGACCTGAACCCGGCACGTTTTTATTATGGAGCCGATAGTAGGGGAGACGGAGTTTATCCCTCCGTGAACAAAGGATGGCATATGATCGTATGCGCTAAGTGGGTGCAGATGCACCAAGCCGGGTGGCACCGCAGGTTGAGATATCACCTGTCCCAGCAGTAACTACTGTAAGGGACAGGTTTTTTTTGTCCCGCAAATTGAGGAACTGTCAGGAAAAATCCGCAGTTCAGGAAAAGGAGGAAACGATATGGCAGAAACAAAGATTCCCTACAAGATCTATCTTGAAGAAGACGAGATGCCGAAATCCTGGTATAATCTCAGGGCCGACATGAAAAACAAGCCCGAGCCTTTAGTCAATCCCGGGACGGGAAAGCCGCTTTCAAAGGAGGAGCTGATCCCCATCTTTTGTGAGGAGCTGGTGGATCAGGAGCTGGATGATACCACGCCGATGATACCCATCCCCGATGAGATCCGCGATTTCTACAAGATGTACAGGCCTTCGCCTCTGGTCAGGGCATACTGTCTTGAAAAAAAGCTGGGTACGCCGGCAAAGATCTATTACAAGTTTGAAGGAAACAATACAAGCGGAAGCCACAAGCTCAATTCCGCCATCGCCCAGGCCTACTACGCAAAGAAGCAGGGACTTAAGGGTGTGACGACCGAGACCGGCGCAGGCCAGTGGGGCACGGCTCTTTCCATGGCATGCTCTTACTTTGATCTGGACTGCAAGGTTTACATGGTCAAGGTATCCTACGAGCAGAAGCCCTTCAGGAGAGAGGTCATGAGGACCTACGGAGCATCGGTTGTTCCTTCACCTTCGGAGACTACCGAGGTCGGAAAAAAGATACTGGCCGAGCATCCGGGGACTACAGGAAGTCTTGGCTGTGCCATCTCCGAGGCTGTTGAGACGGCAACAAAGAACGAGGGCTACAGATATGTGCTCGGAAGCGTATTAAATCAGGTGCTGCTCCACCAGTCGGTCATCGGGCTTGAGGCAAAGACGGCGCTCGACAAATATGACATTCATCCGGACATCATCATCGGATGCTCGGGCGGCGGTTCAAACCTGGGCGGACTCATCGCTCCGTTCATGGGCGAGAAGCTGCGCGGTGAGGCAGACTACAGGATCATCGCGGTAGAGCCCGCATCCTGCCCCAGCTTCACCAGAGGAACCTTTGCATATGATTTCTGTGATACAGGTATGATCTGCCCTCTGGCAAAGATGTATACCCTCGGAAGCAGCTTCATCCCTTCGGCAAATCACGCCGGCGGGCTGCGTTTCCACGGCATGAGCACAACTCTTTCACAGCTCTACCATGACGGGTTCATGGAGGCGGTCAGCGTTGAGCAGACGAGTGTATTTGAGGCTGCAGAGCAGTTTGCAAGATCGGAGGGTATCCTTCCCGCACCCGAAAGCTCACATGCCATAAGGGTTGCCATCGACGAGGCGATGAAGTGCAAAGAGACCGGCGAGGAAAAGACCATCGTATTCGGACTTTCCGGAACAGGCTACTTTGACCTTGTTGCATACCAGAAATACAATGACGGACAGATGAGCGACGAGATCCCCACAGATGAGGATATCGCAGCATCCATAGCAAAGCTTCCAAAGATCAACTGATACAAAAAAATTCTTCATAAAAACCTTTCATGTGATAAATATGAAAACAGCATTGTCACGGCAAATGCCGGCCGGGGCAGTGCTGTTTTTATTATATATCAGGGTCAAAAAGTGCGGAGAGCTCCGTATATCAGGTCTTGATCACCGCATCATTTATTATGGAGGTAATAGGCAGAACCGATAACCCGTAATACCTACAGACAATTAGACACTAAAAGATGCACATTTTATGATTTTCTGTAAGGAGACGGCGGATCATGGGATATTTGAATGAGATTTTTGATTATATAAAAAGCGGTGAGACGGGGGAGGGCAATCTGGGGCTTGAGATCGAGCATTTCATAATAAATGATGAGGGAGTCCAGATAGGTTTTCATGAGATCTCGCCCCTCATCGAAAGGATCGGAATTGAAACCGGATCAAAGCTTGTTTTCATGGACGGGTATCCGGTGGGCTACGCCAATGACAGGTATTCGGTAAGCCTGGAGCCCTCGTGCCAGTTTGAGATAAGCATCAATCCTTTTCATGAGCTGTCCGTGATTGAGAAGGTTTATGTGGAATTCAGGGCTGTCTGGGATCCGGTCTTTGAGGAAAGAGGGTATCATTTTGAGACAAAGGGAAACCTGCCTTTGGTGGAGACCGGCAGGATAACGCCCGATGACATACCGCTTTCGCCAAAAAAGCGTTACATATATATGGACGCGTATTTTAAAAAGAGCGGGAAGTACGGCAAATATATGATGCGTGCGTCGGCCTCTACCCAGGTTTCGGTAGATTTCGGTTCGGAAAAGGATCTGGTCAAAAAGCTTCTGGTCCTTCAAAAGATATCACCCATCCTCATGATAATGATGGAAAGCAAGACGCAGGAGGATTCGGTCCTGCCGGGGGCAGAGGGAAAACCGCATCTGCTTCGCACCCAGGAATGGGATGATCTGGATCCTTCAAGAACAGGCTTTTATCCGGGATCCTTTGATGCGGATTTCGGTTATGAAAAGGTGGCACAGGTGGTCTATGATACGCCTTTGATACTTTTGACCGATAACGGGGAGACCGTTGATGTGGGTAATAAAAGCGCACGGGACCTCGTGGCTGACGGGACGGTTTCTGGGGAACTGCAGGATGAGGAAAGGAAGATACGCCTCATAGAGCATTTTCTTTCCATGGGCTTTTTTCATTTTAGGATCAAAAAGTATATCGAGATCCGTGTGGCAGACAGCGTGAACATAAAAAAGGCTCTGGGCTATGTCGCTCTCCTGAAGGGGATCGTTTATTCGGATGAAAATCTGGACATCCTTGAAAAAGAACTGGCGGGTACGGACAGTATCGATGCCATACAGGATGCGGTATTAAAGATCGAGGCGGACGGCATGGATGCCGTGATATATGATGGCCTGACGGCTGCGGGATGGTCTGAAAAGCTCAAAAAACTTGCGGGCAGTGTTCTTTCGGAGGATGAAAAAAAGTATCTGGAATATCTTTAGGATCAGCTTCGGCTGCCATTGACAATGACATATTTTTGTTGGAAAATAGAGGCGTTTCGATAAACCTATAATAAAGGAGACAAAACATGAATATTTCACCTCTTCAGACAGCAAGATATGCTTACAAACCGAAGCTTCCCGGAATGCTCAGGAACGGCATCAGCGAGATCTGCGTCCGTGACGGAGCACCCACCGAAAGTGTTGCCGATCAGGAAAAGATCAAGGCGCTCTTCCCCAATACCTATGGAAAAAATGAGATAACCTTTGAAAAGGGTACCAATACCTCAGCTTCCAAAAAGCAGGTGGTAGGTGTGATCCTTTCGGGCGGACAGGCTCCCGGAGGCCACAACGTGGTCTGCGGCCTTTATGATGCCATCAAGGCAACCGACAAGGATAACGTACTCCTGGGATTCAAGGGAGGTCCTTCCGGACTCATAGATGATGACTTCATCGAGTTTGATGATGAGTATATCAATAAGTTCCGCAATACCGGCGGTTTTGACATCATCGGCTCGGGCCGTACAAAGCTTGAGACTGAGGATCAGTTCAAGGTGGTCACCGAGGTTGCAAAAAAGCACGGACTGACTGCTATCGTCATCATCGGCGGTGATGATTCCAATACCAATGCTGCCGTACTTGCCGAGTACATGGCTGCAAACAATACGGGCGTCCAGGTCATAGGCTGTCCAAAGACCATCGACGGAGACCTGAAGAATGAGGATATAGAGACCTCCTTCGGTTTTGATACGGCTACAAAGACCTACTCCGAGCTCATCGGAAACATTGAAAGAGATGCAAATTCCGCAAAGAAGTACTGGCATTTCATCAAGGTCATGGGGCGTTCCGCATCCCATGTGGCTTTGGAGTGTGCTCTCGAGACCCAGGCAAATATCTGCCTTGTGGGTGAGGAAGTCGCTGCAAAAAAGATGTCACTTTCCGCAATAGCCGATTATATCGCAGATGCAGTTGAAAAGAGGGGTAATAACGGTGAGAACTTCGGTGTGGCCATCATACCCGAGGGTATCGTCGAGTTCGTTCCCGAGTTCTCAATGCTCATCGCGCAGATCAACGAGCTCTTGGCAGGAAAGAAGACAGAGGAATTCAACGCTCTGCCTGACTGGGATGCAAAGTACGATTTTATTAAAAAAGGACTGACTGCAGAGGCCTTTGCAGTGTTTGAGATCCTGCCGCAGTTTGTGCAGCAGCAGCTCTTCCTGGAAAGAGATCCTCACGGAAACGTGCAGGTTTCGCTCATCGAGTCGGAGAAGCTGTTCTCGGCCCTCGTTGCAGACAAGCTTGCCGCAAGAAAGGCAGCGGGAAGCTACAAGGGCAAGTTTGCGGCCCAGCATCATTTCTTCGGCTATGAGGGAAGATGTGCCTTCCCTTCAAACTTTGATGCGGACTACTGCTATTCACTGGGCTACAATGCCTTCATGCTGATCCAGTACGGCTACACCGGCTATCTGTCAAAGGTTTCAAACCTTTCAAAGCCTGCCGAGGAGTGGGTTGCAGGTGGCATGCCCATCACAAAGATGATGAACATGGAAAGAAGGAACGGAGAGGACAAACCCGTCATCCGCAAGGCTCTGGTGGAGCTTGACGGCAAGCCCTTCAAATATTTTGCCGAGCACAGGGATGAATGGGCAGTGAAGACCTGCTTCACCTATCCCGGAGCGATTCAGTACTTCGGTCCCTCCGAGGTCTGCGATCTCACCACCAGAACACTCGCTCTTGAAAAAGGCTGAATTATTAATTTGTGTGACAGGGGGACAGCTTGGTTTGTCAACCAAGTGCAACACTTTCTGAATAAA
>CAMVDF010000063.1 GCA_947166195.1 uncultured Lachnospiraceae bacterium | reverse complement strand
TCCGCTGAAATATCTGTATAATAATAACCTGCTCATGACCGCGATAAATCTCGTGGTTTTCAGGAGATAGGGCTGAGGGTTATTTGACAAAGAAAACACTCTTGGATATAATAACGAAGTCAGTTCACAATGAAGCTAAGGTAGCTTTTTTGATGTATGGAGAAGTACTCAAGTGGCTGAAGAGGCGCCCCTGCTAAGGGTGTAGGTCGTTAATAGCGGCGCGAGGGTTCAAATCCCTCCTTCTCCGTTGCTGATTAACAATGTATAAACCTCAGGTAAAAAACCTGGGGTTTTATTGTCAAACCAGTCAGGAGATCGGAATGAACAAAAAAAGAAGCAGATCAGGAGGCGGGAGCATCAGAGGAAAACTGACACTCATCATGCTGCTGGTCTGCGGTATCCCGGTCCTCATCATCGGGATGATCAATTATATAAACACCATAAAAGAAGCTGTAAAAAATGCCGAGGAACAGAACCTGAAGCAGGCCCTGATCGTGGATGAATATCTGATCTCGATGACGGACAGAAATCTGCGCTGCCTTGATGCGGTTGCATCAAATCCGTTCACCAGGGAATTTCTGAAAAGCCCCGATGACGGCCTGGAGGAGATGACGGAATATCTGCGGGAGGTAGATGCTTCTTTAAATGACGGCAACTCCACTGCAGTTACCGGAACATCGGGCTATCAGCTTGCAAGAAGCAGCGGAGACTGTGTCGATATATCGGGTAGAGATTATTTCATGACTGCCATGAGTGGGGAGAGGTGTGTTTCAGGTATAATAGTAAGCTCTACCTCACAGACCCGGATCATAGTTCCTGCCGTACCCGTAAAGGACACGGAAAAAGGGGAGGTCACGGGCGTTGTCCAGAGAAATGTGAACCTTGACGCGCTGGGTGAGTCCCTGTCAGGACTGATCGAAGGCGCCGGAATGGTATACATTGCAGATGAAGACGGGAATCTGATCTGTCATTCCGAAAAGATCATTCCCATTGATGCTTCGCCGGATATGAGCGGGAGCAGGTTTTTTCTGATGTCAAAGGAGTCTGATACGGGATCCTTTATTGACACGGAGGAAGGTTCGAAAAGGATATTGTCATATGTGAGGGATCCTTCCACAGGATGGATCGTAGTGGCGAGCACGGCATATGATGATATCATGTCACCTGCATACAGACAGGCTGCAGGGACTGTCTGCGCATGTCTCATCATCTTTGTTCTGGTTGTTTTGCTGTCTGTTTTTGTTTCAAAATATTTCACCGATCCTCTGGTCGATATCAGTGAAAAGCTTGATCTGCTGGCATCGGGACAGTTCAGTGCCGTTGAAAAATATACGGAAAGAAATGATGAGTTTGGAATGATGGCAAGGAGCACAAAGATCCTCATGACCAGGCTTTCCGATATTGTGGACGGTATCAAAAGCATTTCATCAAATGTGCATGTGTCTGCCAATGCTCTGGCAGCTTCCACCCGCCGGATAGGAGATACGACAGACAGTGTCTCACAGTCGATAAAAGGCATGGCGCGTGGCGCACAGTCACAGGCTGAGGAGACTCATCAGGGGACTGACAGTATTCAGGACATGTCACAGGCTATAGATGCGCTTAAAGGAAGTGCTGACAGCCTGGGCGGGACTGTTGAGGAAATGAACCGTGAATCAAAAACCTCGGCGGAGCACCTTGAGAAACTCGGAAAGGTTTCCTTTGGAGTTTCGGAGGATGTTGCGATGATCACGGAAAAGATAGATGCAACAAGCAGGGCTGTGGATGCCATAAATGAAAAGATCGATACCATCAACGCGGTATCGGCACAGACAAATCTCCTGTCGCTGAATGCGGCCATCGAAGCTGCAAGGGCAGGTGAGGCAGGAAAGGGATTTGCTGTAGTTGCAGACGAGGTTGGAAAGCTTGCACTTCAGTCTTCGGACTGCGCTGATGAAATACGCCTTGAGATGAAAAAACTCCTGAAAGCATCAAATGAGGCAGTAGATCAGTCAAGAGAGGTTCAGGAATCCATCAGAGCTCAGCAGGAGGTCATCGAACTGACTGTCCGGAGCATCAACAACCTGATCTCGGGTATAGAAGATACGGTAAAAAAGGTTCAGGATATCTCAAGGGAAGCAGAGATGTGTGAAGGCTCAAAGGATGCGATCGTTTCTGCAGTGGATGCACTGTCTGATATATCCGAACAAAATGCAGCAAGCTCACGGGATACATCCTCGGTCATGGATGAACTCGATCATTCGGTCAACGGGCTGGCAGACTCGGCGGATACTCTTAGGAAAACGGCTGAGGATCTCAGCAAAAACATAGGATTCTTTGGGTGAGGTTTATGCAAAAGATATCGCAAAAAAAGATCATAGTCATATATATCCTGTCTTTTGCGGTACCTTTTCTTCTGGTCATGGCAGCATTTGCGGCAAATGGTGTTTCTCCCTTTGGAAAAAACATGGCCGTGACCGGGGATGCTCTCTTTCAGTTCATAGATTTTGCATCATATCTGAGAACGGTGGTTTTCGGAAATAATGATTTTGTTTATTCATTAAGCAAAAATCTGGGCGGCGAGATGGCAGGTCTTGCAGCCTATTATTTTTTCAGTCCTCTCAATCTCATAACAGTATTGTTTCCGGGAGAAATGCTTCCCGATGCTCTTTTTCTCCTGTTTTGTACAGGTCCGGCACTGTGTTCTCTTTCCATGTGCCTGTGTCTCGGAAAGCTTAAGGGAACAAAGTGGACAGATCTGATATTCTCCTTCTCATACGGTCTTTCAGGGTTCATGATCGTCTATGTTGAACTCTATCACTATTATACCGATCTGATCCTTCTCCCTCTCATTTACCTCGGACTGAAAAGGATGATCGAAAAGAAAAAGCCGGATCTTTGCTATGTCATCTGCCTGGCTCTTTCCATAATCTGCAATTATTATTTTGGATACATGATCTGTATCTTTTGTGTCCTGATCTATATTTACGAAGTACTGCTTGACAAAGAAAAGATAAAAAGCTTTGCGGCCTTTGCCCTGTCATCGTCAGCGGCGGGCGCGCTGTCGGCTTTTGCTCTGATCCCCGCCGTTCTTTCTCTTCGCGGTGAAAAGAGCAATCTTTCCATAGGCTTCTTCTTTTTGTTTAACCCGTTTGATCTTTTTTCCAAACTCTATACCGGATCCTTCAAGGGGGATTTCGGCGCGGGACTGCCAAATATCTACTGCGGCATGCTGGCTGCCGCACTTTTGATGCTTTTCTTTTTCGAAAAAAAGATCAGTGCAAGAGAAAAGATCATCACAGGTCTTTTCCTCGTTTTTTTCTGGATGAACTTCTGTATCAACACTTTGAATGTTGTCTGGCACGGCTTCAACCAGCCCATCGGCTATCCGCAGAGATTTGCCTATGTGGCGGTGTTCTTTATGATAATAAAAGCGTGGGAAGTCTTTGATATCCCGAAGGGAACTGTTGGCGGGAAATGGTTTATTCTGATAGCTGCAGTCTTTATATTTTATGATGTCTATCTTTTATTATCACACAATCAGAACACGGGGATCATTGACATCATCATATCAACGGGATTTTTTGCAGCCTTTCTTCTGGTGTTGTATTTCAGACCGGAGAAAACGGTTTTCATACTTGTGATACTTACCGTGTTTGATCTTTTCGCGGATGCCGGGATCTCCTTCAGGCATTTCAATCTTTCTCTTTATGAGGATTACAGTATCCCGTATGAAAGGACGAAGGAAATGACTGATTTTGTCAAAGAAAGGGATCAGGGACTTTACCGTATGGAAAAGTATTTCCGCAGATCCAATAATGATCCTTTCATGTATGACTATGCCGGGCTTTCGCATTACAGCTCCACCGAAAAGATGAGCACCATCAGATATATGGGCAGGCTGGGCTTCAGGGACAACGGGAACTGGGCTTTTTACGGAGAGGGAAATCCATCTTGTGCCGATTCTCTTTTGGGCGTGAAGTATATCCTGTCACAGTACGACGGCACCGGAAAGCCCTATGTGTCGGTGCATGAAACTGATGAAGGCTACAATGTATATGAAAACCCCAATGTGCTCCCGTTGATGTTTGCCTCAAAGATGAAGGACAGTATAGGGGATTATGAAGAAAAAAGAGATCCCTTTGCTCTTCAGGAAGAGATAGCTGACGGCATCACCGGAAGGGAAAACGGCATATTCACCGGTGTGCCCTTTGACACCACATATGAAAATGAAAACAGGGTGGTATATGATCTGCACATAGAAAAGGATGGTCTGGTTGAGGCGTATTTTGATGCACCGCAGCTGCAAAAGGTGAGGATCTTTCATAACGGAGGGGACTTCGGAGAGTACTTCACTCCATACAGGTGGAGTGTTTTGGATCTCGGCTGGCAAAAAAAGGGAACGGTGCTTGAGATCGCACTTGAAAGTGAGGAGGATCCGATAAAGGTTGACGGAGCGTATTTCTATACGGAAGATTTTGGAGCATTGGAAGACTTTTCCGAAGATGTAAGATCTGAAAGCAGTGAGCTGAAAAAGATTACATCATCGCACTACAAAGGCAGAGTGCATATCGATGACAGCAAAGGAGTGGTCTTCAGCGTGCCTTTTGATGAAAACTGGAAGGTGACGGTTGACGGACAGCGTACGGATATAATAAAAACGGGCGGAAATCTTTTGGGAGCCATAGTACCAAAAGGAGATCACGAGATAGAATTCATGTTTGTATCTGCAGGACAGAAGGCGGGGAACCTGATATCGATAGCGGCGGCCGTTCTTATTATCCTGTATATGATAATGATCAGGATCAAAAAGTCATAGACCGCTCTGTTTGATATTCTTTATGATCTGTAACATCACTTTGAGATGCTGCTTTCCTTTATTATATATCTGGGTCTGTTTTTGATCTCGAGATACATCTGGGCCAGATACTGACCGATGATGCCCAGGATCATAAAGGTTATTCCGAATCCGAAGAGGATGACGCACATCATGGAAGGATAACCGGGGGTGGCTTCATGCATCACAAGCTGATGGATGATGACAAAGATCGTGTAGATGATCGCTGCAAAAAACGTGAAGAAGCCGATCCAGGAAACTGCCACAAGGGGTATGGTCGAAAATGCCACTATGCCGCGAAAAGCATATGAAAAGGCGCTCTTCATGGGAAGCTTTGTATCGCCGGCGACTCTTTCCCTGTTTTCAAATGAGATCCATTTGGTTTTGAAGCCGACCCAGGAAAATATCCCTTTTGAAAAGCGTTCACTTTCCTCAAGACTTATGACGGCATCTGCCATCTGTCTCGACATGAGCCTGAAATCCCTGGCGCCGTCTACTATCTCATAGCTTGAGATCATGGCCATGAGCCTGTAGAAGCCCTTTGCCAGGACTGAGCGGAGCCATGGCTCACCCTGTCTGTCTCCGCGTCTTGCAGCGACGCAGTCGTATTCTCCTGTTTTGACAGTGGCATACATTTCCTTCAGAAGCTCGGGAGGATCCTGCAGGTCTGCATCGAGGATCGCCACATAGTCTCCGGTGGAAGCCTTCAGTCCCGCGTACATGGAAGAATCCTTTCCGAAATTTCTTGAGAAGGAAATATACTGGTAGACGGGATTTTTTTCATGGAGCTTTTTCATGAGAGAAAGGGTACCGTCTTCTGAGCAGTTGTCTATGAGTATGACCTCAAAGGATACATCTTCAAAGGAAGCCATGACCTTTTCAAGCTCTTTTTCCATGAAAGGAAGAGTGTCCTCCTCGTTATAACAGGGTATGATCAGTGATATCTTGTCTGTCATTTTCCGACACCGGCTTTCTTTAATTCTCTGACACAGAATTCAACGGTTTTTCTGATGCCTTCCTCAAGCGATGTTTTGGGAGTCCATCCATAGGCTTCCTTTGCGTGCCCGTTAGAAAGACAGGTATATTTCAGCACTTCATTTTCCAGCAGTTTTTCATTTATGGGATAGGGCTTTTCATAGAGAGCCGGGTACCTGTACCAGTAGTGGGATGTATCCGCATAATCAATGCCCCTGTCGCTGCATCCCATTTCTGCAGCTATCATATTTGCGATGGTGTTGATGGATACGGTTTTATTTGTTGATACATTGACCGTATCATATTTTTCGGATTTTGAAACAAGAACTGCAAGATCTATCAGATCTTCCACAAAAATAAAATCTCTTTCCTGATCTCCGGTCGAATGGAGCACGGGCTTGTTGCCCAAAAGATTTTCACGGATGATATATCCCATGACCGGAGGCTGGGTTCGAAGACAGTCTATGTGCGGACCGTATACATTTGCAAATCTTAAAACAACCACAGGTATGCCGTAGGCATCCCAGTAAGCCCTGCAGTACTGCTCGGCCGTATATTTTGTCGAAGGGTATATGAGACTTGGTTTTTCGACATGATCTTCGACTGAAGGAAAGTCTTTATTATTTTCATATACGGCAGAGGTGCTTGCAAAGATCATTTTTTTCACGCCGTATTTTCTGATCAGGTCCAGGAGAATGACTGTCCCGCGCACATTTACATCGACTGCTTTCGGAGGATCGATCTGGCAGTCGGGGAGCGGAGTTATCCCGGCGATATGATATACGATATCGAAGTTTTCCTTTTGAAAAAGTGAGTTCATGAACTCGAGATCCCGAATATCCTTCCGATGGATGCTGCTCCTGAAGTCAGCATCTTCAAAGATCAGATTGTCCTCCGATCCGTATGAAAAATCGTCAACCAGGACGACCTCATTCTTTTCCCTGTACAGTCTGTGTGCGAGCTGTGAGCCTATGAATCCTGCAGCTCCCGTTATCAAAATTTTGCTCATGATATATGATCCTTTCCACAAAGTGTCTTATACAATACACTCATCATCAGATGATCGAACATCATATGGATGTCCTCCGTGATCTGCATGCTGTTTATATCTGCGTGCAGGCTCAGATCGGAAAGTCCCATGAGCTTTCCTCCGTCATAGCCTGTGATCCCAATGATGTAGGCTCCTTTTTCCTTTGCATATTCAACCGCATTCAGAACATTTTTTGAATTGCCGCTTCCTGATATGGCCATGATGATGTCATCTTTTTTCACTCTGTTTACAAGCTGAAAACGAAAAACCTCTTCAAAACCGAGGTCGTTTGCAACAGCCATGACAGTGGACATATTGTCATTGAGACAATGAAAACGGAATTTCTTTTCGAGAGGTTCCGACACGCCTTTATTAAAATCGTTTTCGAAATGAGAGGCAGTCGCCGAGCTGCCCCCGTTTCCAAAGATGTATATGTCCCTTTCGTTTTCCCAGGCCTCGGTGAGTTTGTCCAGAGCCTTTGCTATGCTCTTTCTGTCAAGACTCTGCAGAACTTCGATCTCTTTTCTGATATATTCATCTGCCAGTTTTTCGTGATCCATTTTTGTCTCCTTGTGATCTGTTGAGTATGGTATTCCTTTGATCTGCGCGGGAGTTCATGCAGATTTTTGACAGCCGGGATCAGTCTGAAAAAATGATCCTGCTTCCCTGCATGTCCATGGCAAAATCGATCTCTTTGAAATCCGACAGGGCTGATCTGACTGCATCCTGTTTTTCAACAGGAACATAAAGCAGCATGAATCCGCCGCCGCCGGCACCGAGGATCTTCCCGCCCAGTGCACCTGCTTTTGTTGCCTTTTCGTACATATCATCAACAAGCGGGTTTGATACGCCGCTTGCAAATTTCTTTTTTGTAAGCCAGGTCTCGTTCAGCAGATGACCCCATTCATCAAGGTCACCCTTTTTCAGATATTCGAGAGCCCTGTCGGTTGCTTCCACGAGTGAATCGTAGATCTCTTTTTTGTTTTGTGTCGTTTTTTTCTGTTCGGCAAATATCGCTCTTGAATCCCTGGGATTGCCGGTATAAAAAAGCAGAAGATTGTTCAGCAGTGTTTCCCTGTTTTCCGGTGAAAGGATGATGGGTGTCACGGAAACGGTGTCATCTGCATTAAATATATACCTGTTGAAACCGCCGTAGGCGACTGCATACTGATCCTGGACACCTATCTGCTGGCCCAGACGGTTAAGTTCTATGTCTACGGCCTCTTTTGCCAGATCCCTGGGAGATACATATTCACCCTTGAAAACATGGAGGGCATTGAGGACACCCACGGCGAGAGCACTTGATGAAGCAAGGCCGACTCCCAGATCAGTCATGGGCAGATCTGCCATGTAGACTATCTCCACACCGTTTTTTATACCTGTGATGTTGAGAGCTTCTCTTATTATATTGTGTTTTACCTCTCCGGCGTTATCCACCAGCTCGTTTCCGGTATAGACCACCCTGATCTTATTATCAAACCTTTTGTTGACGGTTATGTACACATGCATGTTGAGAGCAGTGCTGATGACAGATCCGTATCCGAATCTGCTGTTGCGGAAATAGTCGGCAAAATCGGTTCCGCCTCCGAAAAAGGATGCCCTGAGCGGTGTTTTTGATATGATCATTTCAGCTTTCCTTTCAGATAATCGTCTACAGCTTCAGAAAAAGGATATTCATCGGAGACGAGGACGGATTTGACCCTTGCCGCTTCCCCGGCCTCTATATCCCGCTCGTCATCTCCAAACAGTACACATTTTGTCAGATCAAGGGAAAGATCTCTCTGTGCCATGTAGAGCATGCCGGGCTTTGGCTTCCTGCATTCGCAGCCGTCGTCCCAGCCGTGAGGACAGTAATAGATGTGATCTATCCGGCAGCCGTACTCTTCGAGATCTGACTGCATCTTTTCGTGTATCTTCGTCAGAGTCTCCTCAGTGAGGTTTCCGCGGGCTATGCCGGGCTGGTTGCTGATGAGGATCGTGACAACATTATTATCATGAAGTTTTTTGAGAGCCTCCCTCGCACCATCAAGCCACTTGAAATCCTCAGGTCTTTCTATGTAGCAGGCCTTTGGCGGCCTGACATTTATGGTTCCGTCCCTGTCGAGGAATACCACCTTTTTTTCTCTGAAAAACTCCTCCGTCAGCGGAAGGCGTTCGTAACCGCCTATGGAATAATATCTGTGTCCGGTCACGGTGGCGTAGAGCTGCTTCTTTTCAACCAGTTTTGGATATACAGCCGAAAAACTGACATCATTTCCCAAAAGATCGAGAGATGATCTCTTTACTATCGCATAGCCTATATCAACACCCGAAAGATCCGGGCTGAGCCTCTTCTTGTCGTACAGCACAACCTGTCCGTCTTTTATTATCACATTGTCTTTCGTATATTTATCCCTGTTCGCGTAGACGGAAAGCTGTATGACTGCTTCGTTTTCACGGTATTCCCGGCAGAGTGTTTCAAAATCGATGGGACAGTAGTTATCACAGTACATCATGAGGAAATCCTCTGACAAAAGATCTCTGGAATGTACCAGACGCTGTCCCGTATCATATTCCGGGGGAGTTACATCATAACTGATGTTCAGGCCAAAGCGGCTTCCGTCACCGACCTCATCAATGACCTGATCAGCCCTGTAACCCAAAAGGATAAGAACATCCCTTATCCCGAAAGAAGAGATCTGATCCAAAAGTCTGTTTATGAAGGGAATGCCTCCTATCGGAAAAAGGGGCTTCGGAGCAGTGTCGGTGAATGGCCTGAGCCGTTCTCCCCTGCCGCCTGCTATGATGACTGCCTGTGAAACTTTATCGCTCATCAAAAACCGTCCTTATTATATATAGAAGAGTCTTTGTATTGTGAAAGAACTCCCGCGCGAAAAAAGCCCTTCGTGTTCGTACAACGCAATAAATTTACCATAATAAGCGCTTTTTTTCAATTCTACTCTTGCTTTTCATGTTGTTGTCTGCTACCCTTTCCTCAGAGTTTTCACTCATTCTTTTTAGATCTTTTTTTCGGAATAATTCTTTTTTGTACCGTTGACCATTTATCCTGTCCTTGTTGCAGCTTCTGCATTTTTGTTCTGTTGCTGTTGTCGTTTTCTCTGTTCTGCTGACGACCTTGTTACTGCGGTGAGGATGTCAGCTGTTTCTGCTCCCGTAACCGGGCTGTTTGCCGGATCTGTTGCTGCAACCGGGGCGTTTGACGCTCCGGACCTGCTTTTGCCACCCCTGACCGCCGGCCAACCTGTGAAAAAGGGGAAAAATCTGCCGAAATCATATAACCCGCCCGTACCGGCTCGCTATATGCCATCCCTGGCCGCCAGCCAACCTGTGAAGAAGGTAAAAAATCTGACGAAATCATATAACCCGCCCGTACCGGCTCGCTATATGCCACCCCTGACCGCCGCCCAATCTGTGAAAAAGGTAAAAAATCTGCCGAAATCATAAACCCCGCCCGTGCCGGGCAAGTCATCAAATTCATGAAAGGAGATCGAAAATGCAAAATCAGACAAGAACACACATTATCGCGCCGACAAACATCTATTCCGAGGCGGATAGGAGGTGCGAGGAATTGAAAAAGATCGCAAAAGAGACAGAGAGGTCTTTGACAAAAGCTCCCGATGGCAAGATACGAATAGTAAAGGAAAAGGATCATGCGAAGTTTTATCTCAGGACAGATCCTTCGGAGAGGAGCGGCACCTATATATCGAAATCGGATGCGGAAAAGATCGGAGTATACACTCAAAAGTCATATAACCAAAAGCTCGTAAAATTATTGAAAAAAGAAATAAATGCCCTGGAGGACTACCTGATGAAAACCGGAGGACAACAGATCGCAATACGACAACTGTATTCCGACAATCCGGGAGAAGTGAAAAAATTTATCCGGCCGGTGGATATGTCCGATGAAGACTATATCGCCATGTGGGCTGCCGAAAAGTATGACGGAAAGGAAATACCGGAAGAGATGCCGGTTTATGAGACTGTCCAAAAAGAAAGGGTAAGATCCAAATCTGAACTGACGATAGCAAATGCTCTGGCAGGGCATGGGGTGCCGTATAAATACGAATGCCCGCTTGTGCTGAAAAACGGAACCAGGATCCACCCGGACTTCACAGTCTTAAACGTAAAAGAGAGAAGGCAGCTCTACTGGGAACACAGGGGGATGATGGACAACGAAGACTATGCAAGACATACGGTTGACAGGATCAAACAATATATGAAAAGCGGCATCGTCATCGGCAGAGATCTGATCATAACAGAGGAAACCTCATCAAGTCCTCTCGGCACCGATGAGATAGAGAGTATAATAAGAACATTCTTTCTGTGACAGACTGTTCGCAATAATATAAGCATCTGTGAGTCTGTTTTTCCCTTTATATTATGAAGAAATAAATAATGATGAAAAAGTTTGAAAAAGTTTGTTTTTTGTTGTTGACATCGCAGGATGATAATGCTAATATATATTTCGCACTGCCCGTATGGGGA